>QHOF01000485.1 GCA_003219335.1 Verrucomicrobiota bacterium
AAAGCTGTATCCGTTCCGTTTGAAAAACTAATGTTATTTTTTAGGATCGAATTATTTGCGCCGCCAGTGGCCGCGAGACCTACGCCGGCCACGTTATAGATCGTATTGCTATACGCGCTACAATTGTTGCATCCATCCCAAATCCTGATTCCCTCGCTGTTGGCAGTGGCGTTATAGATCAGATTATTATAAGCGGTGTTATTAGCCCCCGAACTCAGCAAAATCGCTACGCCCCCATTAGTGCTAATGCCGTAATCATGGAAGATGTTCTTTCGGACAATATTGTTATGAGCCTCGGTAAAATTGAAGGCGTTGTACATATGTATTCCGAACGATGGGAAACCATAAACTTCATTTCCTTCAATCAGGAGATTATTACCAGACACGTACATAGGATAGGTAAAACCGTTACCGCCACAATTGGGAAGTGTACAGGTAAAGACCCCACCATGAATTTTATTGTTGAGAATCTCGATATTGCTCGCGTACCGCGAGACAAATATGCTGTGGTACGCCATGTTGTTTATCAATTCGTTGTTCTGAAAACGGATGAAGCTTGGCGAATCGCAGCAGCTTCCTACTTCGAACTGTCCTCCGGTGTTAATGCCATCGAAGATAAAGCCCTGAATGATAACGAACCAATTCGCGCTTGTAGGCAAAAACAGATACATATTGAAACCGCCAGCCCCGCCGCCCGCCCTGATTGTCACCTGATCGCCCACTTTTGCCTGCAAGGTAAACGGCGCGCTCCAGGAAGTGCCGGTGGGGAACGTCTGCCCGGTCACGGCTTGGTTGAGAGTTTCGGTATATACCCCCGCAGCCACCTCGACGATTTGATTTGCCCCGGCACCTAGAGAGGTTCCGATGCACGCAAGCGCCGCGTTAATCGTCAACTTGGGCGTATTTGAACTCCGTGCCTGTGTGCAGCTATTCGAGTCGCTGCCATTTTTACCGACATAATAGCTTGCCGTAGAAGATGTGCCAGTGATGGTATTTGTGAAGGAAGCCGAAGCAACAGCGCTGGGATTGTACCCGCTCTTGAAGGCCTTAGCGTTCACCGTCGCACTGCTAGTGATAGTCATGGCGCCGGTATAAAGCGACGAAGACTGAGTAGGTGTCGAGCCGTCAGTCGTGTAGTAAATCGCGCTTCCTGAGGTTGCCGACTGCAGCGACACAGACACCGAACTCGAGAAGCTACCACCGTTTGGCGTAATCGTGGGCGTCGCCACAACTAACGCAACCGCGGTACTGACGCTAAGGGTAAAAGCGGTTGTTTTGGTCACGCCCCCTCCTGTGGCCGAAACGGTAATCGGAAAACTACCAGTGGGTGTCGATCCGCTGGTCCTGACAGTTAATACCGTCGAGCAGGACGGACTGCAAGAGGTCGAGGAGAAAGATCCCGTAGCTCCAGAAGGCAGCCCCGAGACGCTGAAAGAAACCGCTCGAGAGACACCCGACACCAGGATCGTGCTGATAGTGTCGGTGACCGAAGATCCAGCGTTCACCGACAGATTGCCTGAATTAGAAATTGAATAATCGAAGGGCAGGGTGACAGCTGCTTGTTGGTAAATTGTTTGAATTTCGGTATCAGTTAACGCCCTGTTGTAAATGCGGACTTCGTCAATGAAGCCATTGAAATATTCTCCAAAGAAGCTTGCACCTATCTGAAGTGTTCCGGTACTGGGGTCAATCGCCCCATTAGAAGGAATGCTCTGGCTGAGTGAACCATTCACATAGAACTTCAAGTTTGAGCCGTCGTAAGTAGAAGTCAGATAGCTCCACGTGTTTAGAGGCAGTCCCGAAGAACTGCAAATAACTTCCTGTACTCCTGTTATATTCGCACCAGCGAACGGGGATCCGCTACCACCGCAGTAGCCAGACCCACTGGTCGCATAAAGAAAATACACATGGTCCGAAGCCGAATTTTTTGAGAGTGCAGCAGTAAAGTTATTCTGAGCAACGGTCGGAATAACCCAAGCTGAAAGTGTGAAGGAGTTGGATAGATCGAGGGAATTTGAGTCCAATACAGTCACATTGCTACCGATTCCGTCGAAGTATAACGCATTCCCAGCGATTCCTGCCGTCCACACGGGCCCGTTTACTAATGTTCCGGTATTGCCGTTTCCTGAAGAATCGGCGACGGTCGTGCCACTTCCCTCATCAAACTTCCAGTAGGCGACCAGCCCCGAGGTGCCTACAGCCTGTGTAAATGATGCAGAAGCCTCGGCGCTCGGGTTGTAACCGCTCTTAAACGCCTTCGCCTTTACGACTGCACTGCTCGTTAAAGTGATCGATCCGTTATACAGAGTTGATTACTGAGTCGGGCTTGTCCCATCTGTTGTGTAGTAGATAGAAACACCTGAAGTCGCCGTTGCGATGCTCACGGACACTGAACTCAAGAAGCTGCCGCCATTAGGGGTAATCGTCGGCGTCGGGTAAGTGTAAACGCCGTAGTCTGCGTCACGCCGCCGCCCGTGGACGTAACAGTAATCGGAAAATTACCGGCGGGTGTTGATCCGCTGGTGCTGATGGCCAGCGTCGAAGAGCAAGTCGGGCTGCAAGAGGCCGAGGAAAAAGATCCCGTAGCCCCGGAAGGCAGCCCCGAGGCAGTGAACGAAACCGCTTGACTGCCTCCCGAACTGAGAGTTGCCGTCAGCGTGTTTGAGATCGAGGAACCCGCGTTGACCGACTTATCCCCCGAATTGGCAAGGGTAAAATTGAAGCTGGTGGCAGTGCCGGTATCCGAAAACCATGCGCTCGCTTCCGAGCTCTGCGCATTGTTTTTGAAGGCTTTGGCCTTTACGAGAGCATTGGTAGCGATAGTAAAAGGAACGGAGTACTTTTTGGAAGATGGTGTTGGAGAGGTACCATCCATTGTGTAGTAGATTGAGCCTCCGGGAGTGTTGTCCGCCAAGGTTACGGAGACAGAACCGACAAACGCGCCTCCATTCGGAGTAATCGTCGGAGCGCTAACCGTTCTGTTTGAGTTATTACTCGTTGACGACACAGTCAATGATTGACTTGCGAACAGGGTGCTTCCTCCAGACGTTCCGCTAGTCGTGGATGCGATCGAGGCACTGCTCGGCGCCTGTCCTTGCGCCAGGAGATGAAGCACTGTTTCTCGTCTAAAAGGAGAAGTAAGAGTTACCCGGCCTCCACCACTGATACTGTTTCCGGAAACGGTCTCGCCAGTGGCCGGATCGAACCAATTGGCCAAAAACTTTTGACTCGTCCCGGAGAGATCGACGGATATTTGGCTGCCTGACGGCATATAGATCAGATACTCAGCGCCAGGATTGACCAGGCAGTATCCGCTCGAGCATACGGTGTTGCTCGGTGTCATGGCTGAAAGATTTAGAAATTGAGAATACGTGAGCGATTGACCGATCGCGGCATGAAGGCCTTCGCTTACGCCGACGTTCAGCGAGTCCGGCTCCTTGTAGATCGGGTTGAGTCCCCGTGCAAAGCTTTTCCAAACCGATTGTGGCGACGAGCTATCACCAACCAGAGTTGGATTCACTGCAAAAAAGAGGACCTTGTTCCCGACGGCTAGCGGCGGGTTTAAACTGGCTCCGTAAAGCGCAATCCAATCGGCCGGGCTATTAAATATATCAGTCGTACTCGTTCCGGATAGATAGCTGACGCCAACCGGGTGCTGCTTGAGCTTGGTCGCCTCGTAGGTCTTGATGTAATCGATAACGTGAGATTGCCAGGCAGAACTTCCCAGCGGTCCTTCGCCACTGATTTCGTAGAGCACATTGTCCAGATCGTTTAGCGTATCGACGACCTTACGCAGATAAGCCTCTTGCTGGGTGGTAATTGCCGGGATCGTAAGTGTGAAAGCTTCGTCCCCAATTCCGTCTCTATTCGTATCTCCGTCTATACCGTTAATATTGTTATCGCGGTTGAAAGGATTCGCAGACCAGGATTGCAGTTGGTTCTGTTTTGTTTGGCCGTACGAAGTCTGAAACAACACCACCGAAACGTAGACTCCGCGTTCTGCGGCCTGCACAACCCGGGCGCGCAGTTGGTCAAAATAATCTTGATTAAATCCGAGCAGATCGAATTTAGGACCTCCGTCAAGAGCTAATCCCGGCCCGGTTCTTTCATAAGCCAAAGTTAAAGACGGGCTCTTTGCTGCCAGCGGTGTTTGCTGCCAGGCCCAAAGTCTTGTGAAGTTATGTTTTTGCTGCTGCAGAAAGTCTAGATAGGCGGCAAAATCTGCCAGCCCGAGTTCGATTTGATCATGGTCTAGATACGTTCCCGCCAGATAAACTGCTTTGCCACTCGAATCGGCGAGATAGCGTGGGTTGATTCCGTTTGCGACGAGAGGTGTGCCAGCGATCGCCGACACTGAACCTGACAGTGAAAATGCAATTAAACCAACGAGGAATCGGCCCA
>QHOF01000475.1 GCA_003219335.1 Verrucomicrobiota bacterium
GCTCTGGAAATCGATCTGAACTCGCCAGGTTTTATTGAAGTCGTAGGCATAGCCGAGGATTGCTTCGTTTTTGTAGCCGGCATGAATGGCCCCGACGATCACCTTGCGATGCTCGGTGTAGTAGCCGGCTTCGATGTACGGTTGTGGATCTACTCCCAGGTGCGGCGACCAATTTATGAAGCCAACCGAAAGAAGATAAGGCTCCTTTGTTAACAATCCGATCTCTGTCCCTAAGATCCACTCGTCTGGTTGGAACCCGCGAAACACTGCTACCTCAGCCCATTTCGTCAGGCCCAGCTCTGCTTGCAATTCATATGGATTAGAGATCCGCTTGTGGCTTACAGAGAGATCACCTTCCGGCTGCAAATCCGGCGTCACGATTTGACTTAACCCTTTCGTCGTAGCGAAAGACGAGGAGCCGCTCGAGACAACAATGAGCACGATCATAATGATGGCGATAAAACTGATTGGCCTCTTCGTGGAGGCTTCCTTGGGTAAGGCGCTCGACATTTCGCCGCGAGTAAAGCGGTTGCCTGGAAATTTGTCGATTCGATGTTGAACCCGCGGCGGTCGATTTTAAGATTACTATAATGCGCGTGCTTGCCATCGACGCCTCCCTGCGCAACACCGGTGTCGCGATTATCGACGCAAACAATGGCAAACCGCGTCCGCTTTATTTCGGGACGATTCACAACGCGAGCGCGATGCGTTCCTCGTCCTGTCTGGTCGCGATTCGCGATCGATTGGTGGAACTCATCCGCCAATACGAACCGGATTGTTGCGCGCTGGAGTCGGTCATTTACGTGCAAAGTTATAAGACCGCCATTGTCCTGGGAGCCGCGCGGGGCGCGGCAATTCTCGCGGCCGCCGAAAACGGATTGCCAGTTTTTGAATATTCACCGAGGCGAATCAAGCAATCCACCGTCGGGCGCGGTGCCGCCGGCAAAAATCAGATTGCTTTCATGGTGCGCGCGCTTCTTGGTCTAACCGAAACGCCGGACGCCGACGCGGCGGATGCGCTGGCCATCGCTCTCACGCATTTGCGCGCGGAAGAAAAAGCGCGGCTGGGAATTGGTGGAGCAATGCAAATATGAATGGAGGGGCGAGCTCCTGCGAACCAATGGCGCAGACGGCGTCGCGTAAAAGGGAGCTGGCGTGGCGGGAGCTCCGCCCTCCCGATCTCCGCGTGCATTGGCTTGGCCGAATGGAATTCGCAGACGCGCTTACATTGCAGGAAGAAATCGTCGCCCGGAAACGGAACGATCCATCCATGGAAGACCAATTGCTTTTGCTCGAGCACGAATCGGTTTACACCATCGGACGCACACCGGACCAATCCAGTCTGTCCGCCACGGGACGGATTCGCCGTGGCGAACTCGGCGCCGCGCATTTGCCGCATCCGCTCTTCGCCATTAATCGCGGCGGGCAGGCGACTTATCATGGGCCCGGCCAATTGATGGGCTACCCGATTACCGATCTGCGCCGGTGCGGTCAGGATTTGCACAAATATTTGCGCTGGGTCGAGCAGTTGCTCATTGAAACGCTGGCCGAATACGAGATTGCCGCGACCCAACGCAAATCGCTCACCGGCGCGTGGCGAAGATCGCAAGATCGCTTCCATTGGCGTCGGTGTGCGCCACTGGATCACCATGCATGGATTCGCCTTGAACGTCTGCGGCGATCTGTCTCCTTTTGATCAAATTGTTCCTTGCGGAATCAGTAACGTGGCAATGACTTCGATGGAAAAGGAAGCGGGCAGAACATTTTCAGTTGCCAAGATCGCCACGACCGTCGAGGCACTGGCGCTGGAACGGATTCTCGATTTGCGCGCGGCGCCAGCAACGAAACCGATCAATATCTAAAACAGAACAACATGATCCCGCTCGAAGACAACGTCGGTGACATCATCGGAAAAGCGCAACGCGGCCTGGGGATTTCGGATTCTGAACTGGCCGAAAAAGCGCGTCTGAGTTTTGAAAAAATCCGTGTGCTGCGTGAGGGCGGCTTCGATGAAGCAGCCCTCATGAGGGTTGGGCCGGTTCTCGGCCTGAACGGGCCAGCCCTTTGCGAGCTTGCCAGCGATGAATGGAGCCCAAAAAAAATCGGAGCGCTCGACGGGCTTGAGCAATTCAACACCGACTATCACGGCATGGCTGTCAACGCGTATCTTGTTTGGGACTCCGCGAATCGTGCGGCAGCGGCGTTTGATACCGGCGGCGATTCCAGCGAGATGGTTCGCTTTGCTGAGCGCCACAAGTTAAACGTTCAACTGGTTCTCCTTACACACGCGCATCCCGACCACATCGCAGACCTGCCGGGCCTTCGCGAAGAAACCGGCGCAAACGTTTTTATTCCAGCGGGCGAACCGGTTCCAGGCGCGGAGCCCATCGAGGAGAGAAAGCAGTTTCGTCTTGGCAACCTGGAGATTGAGAGCCGACTGACGTGGGGGCACTCGCCAGGCGGAATGACATACGTCGTAACTGGGCTTGCGCGGCCGATCGCGATTGTCGGCGACTCGCTGTTTGCCGGATCAATGGGCGGCGGCAACGTATCGTATAGAGATGCGTTACAAAATAATCTCGAAAAAATCCTGACGTTGCCGGATGAAACAATTATTTGCCCGGGTCACGGGCCTATGACGACAGTAGGCGAGGAGAAACAGCACAACCCCTTTTTCGTGGGCAAAGTTTGATGACAGCCAAATCAAGAGGAATGACGAAGCGCGAATGACGAATGACGAAATGAGCTCGAATGCTCAAATGACAAGATTTCGATACAAAGCTTTTTTTTCGTCATTCCGATTTCGTGATTCATGCGTCATTCGTCATGCGTCATTTGTCATTTGAAGGTCATGAATATTGGTTTTGTTGGAGTCGGGCGGATGGGCGCGAACATGGCGCGGAGATTGAAGGACCGGCAATTTCATGTCACGGCGGTTTACGACACGAACCGGGCAGCCGCCACATCGCTCGCGTCGGAGCTTGGGTGCGCAGCCGCGCAAGATTTGTCGGAAGTCACGGCGGAATCCGATGTGGTCTTCACCGTGGTGACCGACGACAACGCGATGCGAACGATTTTCGCTGGAAGTGGCAATAATCTGCTGGTAAACGCGGGCGGCAAATTATTCGTCAATTGCGCGACGATCTCGCCGCAGGTACACGTCGAGATCGAGAAGCTTGCAGAGAAAGCTGGGGCACAATCGCTCGAAGCGTGCATGGCCTCGAGTATTCCGCAGGCGCGCGAAGGCAAGCTTTATCTGATGTGCGGCGGGAAAGAAGAAGCGTTCCGCAAAGCTGAGCCGATTTTGAAGCAGCTTGGGTCAACGATTCGCTTCATCGGCAAGGCCGGCGAAGCCGCCAAAGTCAAAGCCTTGGTCAACATGGTCATGAACATCAACACCGCAGGTCTGGCCGAAGGACTTGCGCTCGGCGCAGCACTCGGCCTTAATCTAACAATACTGCGTGAAGTTTTTTCACAGACCGGCGCGGCCTCGCGCGTGCTCGAGACCGATGGCGAAGACATGCAAAACCGCGAGCATACCTGCTTTTTCTCCGCCGCGCACGCGGCGAAGGACAGTGGAATCGCGCTTGAGCTCTCGCACAGCCCCGGCCTCGATTTACCGCTCGCGCGCGCGACCAAGGAACAATACGACCGCATGGTCGCCGAAGGTTTGGGCGAGCTCGACAAATCTGGAATCGCCGAACTCACCTTCAAAGATCGCCATAAACATTCTGGCGATCGCATCTAACGCAGCGCAAAGACGAGCAACGCAGCACGTTTTGGTCGTTTGCTCTCGACCATCGCTGCCGATATTGTTAGGCTTCCCAAAGGGTGAACGCGCAAGACACGTCTGCAGAACCGACGTCTGATCTCCAACTTGAGATTGCGCACCTCTTATTAATCGACGTGGTCGGCTATTCAAGACTGCTCGTCAACGAGCAGATCGAAGTGCTCCAGGAACTTAACCAAATCGTCCGAAATACCGAGTGTTTCCGCGCGGCAGAAGCAAGCGGCAGACTCATGCGG
>QHOF01000476.1 GCA_003219335.1 Verrucomicrobiota bacterium
TACTATAGAGTGCGAGCTTACAATGCGATTACGATCTCCGGATACAGCAGTGAACAGAACGCCACAACTCTTTCCAATGTTCCCGTGGCCCCATCAGGACTTACGATTACGACCCTTCAGTCAAACAGAATCATAATCGCCTGGACTGACAACTCTAACAACGAAACAGGCTTCAAGGTCCAGCGGAAAGGGGCTACAGGAGCGTATGCCGATATTGGAACAACAGGAGCCAATGTAACAACTTATACGGATAACGATACCGCTCTTACGGATGGCACTTTGTATTACTACCGGGTTTGTGCCACCAACACGGCTGGAGATTCTGCTTATTCAAATGAAGTCAACGGCATAACTCCTCTGTTAATCCCGACAGGTCTTACCGCAACGGCGATATCATCGTCTCAAATAAGTCTCACCTGGACTGATAATTCTTCGAGCGAAAGTGGTTATAAAATCGAGCAAAGCCCTGTTGACGATTTACACTTTAGCGAAATTGCAACCGTTGGCCCCAATATAACTGCCTACAGCGATACAGGGCTCAGTGAAGGGACCAAGTATTACTATAGAGTGCGAGCTTACAATGCGATTGTATTACTATAGAGTGCGAGCTTACAATGCGATTACGATCTCCGGATACAGCAGTGAACAGAACGCCACAACTCTTTCCAATGTTCCCGTGGCCCCATCAGGACTTACGATCACCTCCATCACATCCGGCACAGTTATTCTCGCCTGGACTGACAACTCTGGAAATGAATCAGGCTTCAAGATTCAACGAAAGCAAGGCGCTACGGGCACATATACTCAAATTGCAACACCAGGAGCAAATGTAACAACTTATACGGATAGCAGCGCTCTTTTAGATGGCACTCAATACTACTACAAAGTCTGTGCATCCAATTCCGCCGGGGATTCTCCCTTCTCAAATGAAGTCAATGGCATAACTACCCTGAGAAGCCCTACATCTCTTACGGCCACAGCGGTGTCCTCATCTCAAATAAATCTTACCTGGACTGATAATTCTTTGACTGAAAGCGGTTATAGAATCGAGCAAAGTCCTGTTGACAATTTACACTATACTGAAATCGCAACCGTTGGCCCGAATGTAACTTCCTACTCCGCTACAGGTCTCAGTGAAGCAACCAAATATTACTATAGAGTGCGAGCTTACAATGCGATTGCAACTTCCGCATATAGCAATGAAAAAAACGCCACAACTCTTTCTAATATCCCCGTTGCACCATCAGGACTTACGATCACCTCCGCCTTGTCAAACCAGGTGAGTCTGTCCTGGACGGACAATTCTAACAATGAGACAGGTTTCAAGATTCAGCGGAAAGAAGGGGTTACAGGAACGTATGTCGATATCAGGACGACGGGAGCCAACGTAACGACTTACAACGATAACGATAGCGCACTTAAAGACGGTACTTTATATTACTACCGGGTTTGTGCTACCAACACAGCTGGAAACTCCGCTTATTCCAATGAAACGAGTGGCACTACAGCTCTGGCAAAACCAACCTCTGCTACTGCAACGGCTATGTCCTCCAGCCGTATCGATCTTACCTGGATTGATAATTCAGTCTCGGAGACAGGGTACAAGATTGAACGCAAGAGAACAGTAAATGGCACTTATTCGCAGATCGCCCAGGTGGGTGCAAATATGCAGAGCTACAGCGATACAAATGGACTTGACCCTAACACCAAATATTATTACCGAGTCCGAGCTACCAACGGGACGCTTGATTCGGCATACTCAAATGAACCCTCCGCTGTCACTTTCAGGTGATGGCAAGAATTATTATTATTTAATAGGAACCACATGAGTATAAATCAAAAATTTAAGGTTCGGAAGGGCTTTGCCTCGAGCTGATAGGCTTCATTTCCGTTGTAGAGCGGCCGTTCCGAAAGGTATTTTCTCCCACTGACGACGGTCAAGCCGCTCTGGCTGATATGCGTAATTATGGAGCATCCACATGTCGCGGCAGATTGGGAGTCAAATCAGATGGCCTCTGTGCAGACTACGATCTCAATTCATACGGGGCGACAAAGGTCGCCTTATTTGTCTCCTACTTCCACCGTGGGTTATCAAATCAGCTTGCCTTAATGCAAACATGAAAATTGCTTTGTCGATATGATCAATCGGGGTGACAGTTTCCACGATTGCTGGGCAAACATCGGCACACTGATTCACATGAAAGATTCGATCCAGTCGGCGATCGCCCCAGGCGCGACCGATTGCGGCCACATTCGGATTGCTTGTCGACGCGTTGAAGCGATGGGCGCTAGCCTGGGCAACCCCGTGCAACCGCCGACGGTGTTCGAGTTGGAGGAGGCGCTAGGCGAGCGGGTGCAGACATGCGAACTGTTGGAAAGAAATTGGCGGAACCGGATTTATCGAGTCCAACTCGCGACCGGCGATGCCGTGCTGGCGAAACAGGTAGTTATGGGGACGGACGAGATGCTCCAATGCCAATACGATCACCTAGGGGCACTGGCGACGTTGCAGATTCCCGGGTTGCGCGTGCCAAAAGCGCTGCTGGCATTGCTCCGCGCGAAGCGGGTCTGCTTGATGGAGTTCGCGAAAGGGAAAACTATCCAAGCCCTGGTCTGGGATCGTACGAGCGGAGACGACCTGATTTCTGCATGCGAGCTTGCCGGGAAAATCCTCGCGCAAATGCAAATCGCGCAGACCGAGCAGATTTGCCCGATGCCCGTCGACGCGCTTGCGCGCGATCTTGCTGCGGCTCCATGGCATCTCTCCTCTCGCGAACAAACGATTCTCGAATCCGCGCTTGAAAGTCTCACCGGGGCGAAAGTGAGCATCGGGCAGATTTACTTCGATTACAAGCCGGAGAATCTTTTATTCGAGAACGACCAGTTGTCCTTGGTCGATCCACCCGATGTGTTACGGCAAGGTGTGCTGCTCTGGGATTTTTCGTCCTTCCGCAGCTCGCTGCGACGCCATTTATGGAGGTTCAGCTTGCGGCGACCGTTGGATCGCCGGCGTGCGGCGATCAAGGAAGCCATTGCTCTGTTCCAGAGCAGCTATCTCGCCGGTTTTGACAAGCTGTATCCCGAACCCGTTTTGTTCGCGGCGGCAACGCGGCTTTTCGAACTACAGCGTACTGCGGTGTCAATCACGATGCAGAAGGGGAAGATGACGATCGCGCGCCGGCAGATGCTGATCGACCGAGAAGGGAACCTTGGCAATTCTCTGGCCAACCGATGTACGCTGCCTTTGCTGGAAATGGAAAAGCGGTGGCTCTTCCTGCAACTCGCCCGCGAACTGCCCCGATAACCGATCGCTGCGCGGAGGCCGCCTGAGCGATGCCAGGCCTGAACCTAGTGCCAGGCTTCATCACCGCGTCGCGCTAAAGTTGTCGAAGCTCAGCGCTCAGCGTATGAGTTTCAGGTAGAGGCTTGTCGCAGGAGCTTCCCATTTGTCTCGTTTTGGGCGTAGTGAAAGATAGAAAAGTCGGAGGTGCCGGAGCCGCAGATTCCGGTTGCTGCGCACTTCCTCTTTACGTGGCGGCCATAGTCCTTTCGCGGAGCAACCGTTGTCGATCAATCTTCCCGGTGCCGGTTCTGGGTAGCGAATCCCGAAACTCAATCTCTTCGGGTATCATGTAAGGCGGCAACTTCTCCGCACAATGTCGCTTCAGCTCCGTTGCGTTCACCGAATTGCTGCCATCAATCGTAACAATCGCGTAGATCGCATTGCCGATCGCCTCGTCCGGAATCGCCAGAGCCACCGCCTCATTGACAGCCGGATGCGACACCATTACCGCTTCGATCTCACCAAGCTCGACGCGGTAGCCGCGCGTTTTAATCATGTGATCTTTGCGCCCGATCAACAAAAAATCCCCTTTCTCATCGAGTGTTACCCAATCGCCCGTGCAGTACAGTCTTTCATCGCGGCCCGGCGCGAACGGGTTGCTGATGAAACAGGCGGCGGATTCCGACGGACGCCCGTAGTAGCCTTGCGTGACGTTCGAGCCGCGGGCGTAAAGCAGCCCTTCTTCTCCGGGCGCGACGACGCGCCTGCCGGCTTCGTCGATCGCGATCACCCCCATATTCGCGCAGGCTTTGCCAATTGGGATAGGTGTTGTTTGATTTTCGGGGATTTGGCCGACTTCGTACCAAGTGCAGACATTCGTTTCTGTCGGTCCGTAAAGGTTCGCCATCCGCGGCCGCGGCAGCAGTTGCCGCAGATTACGCAGGTGCTTGATCGGAAAAACTTCGCCGGCGAAGAGCACCAGGCGCAGCCGGCTGAGGTCGCGCTCACCCAGCTTGCCCCGGGTGAGCATCGTGAGCACCATCGGCACAGAGTACCAAACGGTGATTCTTTGATCCTGGATAAACGAGGAGAGCTGCACGGGGAAAGCCGACAATCCCTCAGGTACAAGCGAGATTGCGGCACCAGTTTTGATCGCGGCGAAGATGTCGAAGACGGAAAGGTCGAAGTTGAACGGAGCATGGTTGGAGAGTCGGTCGGTATCGGAGATGGCGAAGGTA
>QHOF01000486.1:0-871 GCA_003219335.1 Verrucomicrobiota bacterium
AGCGGCATTGAATCGCATCTGGGACGTCAAATCCAAGCCGGACCGGGGCGTTATCGTGCCGCTGATCATCGAGCGGTTGCGCTCGTTTTCCATTGCGCTTTGCGTTGGATTTCTCCTTCTGATTTCGCTTGTTATCAGCGCGGTGATCAGCGGCTTGCAGCATTACATGAGTAACTGGCTGCCGGGCATCCCCTGGTTCTGGCAAACAGCAAACGTAGTCGCCTCATTTGTGGTGGTCGCCGTCCTTTTTGCCATGATCTACAGATTTTTGCCCGATGTGCGGCTCTCATGGAGCGATGTACGGATCGGCGCAGCGGTGACGGCGGCCCTGTTCACGGGAGGGAAATACCTCATCGGCGTTTACCTTGGGCAAACCGCGCTCGGGAGCGCATTCGGCGCTACCGGTTCCCTGGCCGTCCTGTTGTTTTGGATTTATTACTCGGCGCTGATCGGCTTTTTTGGAGCGGAATTTACGCAGGTTTACGCTCGACGTTATGGATCGGGAATCCATCCCCAAAGACATGCAGAGCGCATCGGCCGGAAGACCGACACCATTTAGCTTCGCCTCCGCCCGATATGACAACAGGCCAAACGCGCCACATAATTCGACATGGTCAAAGTCGATATTAGATACACCGGCGATCTGCACTGCGACGCAACGCACGGCCCGTCGGAATCAAAAATCTCCACCGACGCGCCGACTGATAACAGAGGCAAGGGCGAAGCGTTTTCGCCGACTGATCTCGTCGCCACGGCGCTGGGCACTTGTATGAGCACCACCATGGGGATCAAAGCGCAGGAGCTCGGTGTTGACCTGCGTGGCATGGCTGTCTCGATCGAAAAAGAAATGTCGAACGATCCGCCGCGTCGA
>QHOF01000486.1:1024-3423 GCA_003219335.1 Verrucomicrobiota bacterium
TGCAAAGGTGGAACGCGTTGTCCCTCGGCACGCCGTAGCCGCGCGAAGGCGGCTCAACGCGTTGTCAAATCAGCTTTGCCGCCGAATTTCCTAACTGATCGGTTTTTCGCGTGCAATATCAGTTGGGCCTTCGGCGATTGGCCATCGTCTTCGGAGAAGCCGATCCACCGTTGCGCCAAACACGACAGCCTACGAAGCCTGACCTTCTCCGTACAACCACTGCATGTAATCGCGCACGCCGTCTTTAAGCGAAAACCGCGGCTCGTAATCGAGCGCGCTTCGCACATTGGTGAGATCGGCCTGCGTAAAATTCTGATAGTGCGCATGCGGATTATCGATGTAATCCGGCTGAAAACTTGTGCACAGACATTTGTTGAGCACGTCCACCAGCTCGTTAAACGAGCGCGCCTGGCCCGAGCCGAGATTGTAAATTCCGCTCGTTTTCGCATCGAGCGCGTGAATGCTGCCCTCCACCGTATCCTTCACATAGACGAAATCTCGTTTCTGCTCGCCGTGCTTGAAAATGCGGGGGCGCTGGCCGGCTTTCATTTGTCGGGACAGATGATAGACCATGCTGGCGGGGACGCCCTTGTGCGCCTCGCGCGGCCCATAAACGTTGAAGTAACGCAGCCCAATAATGATCCAGTCCGGATTCTCTCTGGCTTCGCGCATGGCGATGTTGTCCATGATGACTTTTGAAAACGAGTAAACATTCGCTGGCGCGGCGCGGTTTGATTCCACGCTGGCCTGCGTAACAGCGCCGTAGGTTGACGCTGACGAGGCGTAAATAATTCGGGTCTTAGTCGGGTGGGCAAAATTTAAAAGCCTCCTGAAACTTTCGACATTGTCGTGCACTTGAACGAATTGATCGTGCAAAGTCGTGTCGGTGATGGACGCGAGATGAAAAATGGCGTCGAATCCGGCAGCTGCCGGATCACCGAACTTTTCTCGCCAATCCAGCGTCGCCAGATTTTGCGCGACAAAATCACCGCGGTATCCGGCGAGATTCTTGAAATTACCGGAGCGAAAATCGTCGATTACTGTCAGACGCGCGTCGGGAAATTTTTCCTGCAACGCCAGCGTGAGATTCGATCCGATGAACCCGGCGCCGCCTGTGATGATGAAGTTGGGAGAGGATCGGGCCATCGTCAGATAAATCTTAGAGGGCAGGGGTTGCTGTCATTTCGAGCGAAGTCGAGGAATCTCTAATTTGGTAGCAAGAGATGTCTTCAGAGCTTCGCCCCGCAGTCGCGGGGCGACGGCGTGGCAGGCGACTTCGCTCGACATGACAGAAAGGGTTGATAGCTGATTAAATAATCTTGACGCCCAAAGCGCAAGCCGCTAGTTCTCGATCCAGTTCTTTGCGAGCTTGGAAAAGTGGATCGGCGCAAGAAATCCCGTGAGAATCGGGAGCAGTTGCGCTGCTGTAACTGGATACGACTTCCCACTGGGCCAATCCCCGAAAGAATTTCGGGGGTGAAGGCGGGAAGAAGGATGAAGCCAGGAGCCAGAATATTTGTCCGGTCCACCTCATTCGTTCGCCGCGGCGAACGAAAAAACTTCTTCGCAAAAAGAAGAATGAGAGCTGGGCGATGCGACGCCGCTGATGGTGGCCTAACAAGTCCGACTCTCGGAGTTGGAGGTAACTTGTTATGCAAAATCGTTCAGTTTGGTTGATTCCGGGGAGCGCATCCGTCTCGGATGCTGGTTTCGGCGCCGCGCCGAAACAATCTTTTCTGATCGCGAGAATGCCGGAGAGCAGCGTCGCACCAGCAAAGTTCGCGATCGCGAGACGCGCTCGCCAGCACCCGAGACGGGCGCGCTCCCCAATCCGACTCGCTGCACTACTTCTCGTGGCGCGGAGCGTTTGCTTCGGACAGGAACCCTCGCCGACTCCTTCGCCAGGCGAAGCGGAGGTTGAGCAAGTCGTCGTCTCCGCCACGCGTTTTGAAATTCCGCTCGACCAATCACCTGCCAGCGCGAGCGTGATCACGTCGGAAGAACTGGAGCAAAAACAAATCGAGCGCGTGAGTGACGCGCTTCGTGAAGTGCCCGGCCTCTCGGTTGTGCAGACCGGAACGGCCGGCCAGTTGACCTCAGTTTTCACTCGTGGATTGCGCAGCGAGCACACGCAGGTTTTGCTCGATGGCATCCCGATCAATCAAGGTTTGCAAGGCGCATTTAATTTTGCCGACTTCACGACCGACGACATCGACAGGATCGAAGTGGTGCGCGGACCGCAGAGCACGATTTACGGGCCTCGGGCGCTCGCTGGCGTCATTCAAATTTTTACGAAACAAGGAACAGGAACTCCAAACGTCATGGTGGCTGCCGAAGGCGGGTCGTACGACACCTTTCGCGAATGGGGGCAAAGCGATGGGAAGATCGACGGTTTTGAT
>QHOF01000487.1:0-1684 GCA_003219335.1 Verrucomicrobiota bacterium
CAGGTGTCAAACTGTCTCCAGCCGATCGCGATCTTGCTGCCATCCGTCGGATCAACTGAAATCGACGGCTCGTTTGCAGCGTCGCCGACGATATTGTTCCCGTTACTGTCCACGTTCACCTGGTAGCTGATGAAGACGCCATACGGAGAGATCATTCGGGGCGAGCTCTCCAGCCGGTAAGTGCCCGGCAGCGCAGGCGGCATCCCGGGTTTTTCCAGTGGCTCGGTCATGCGGCCGCCCCGGAGGCTTTGTCCGGGAGCGGTGGCAAGCGAGGCGAGTGAGGTGAGAAAAATCAAGAGGCTGGTAGCTAAAGCAGTGGAAGGTCTCATGGGCATTGTTGAAAGTTGAAACGTTGCCTCCTTCGCCAAGCCTACGGCGGGCCAAGGAAGCGTTAAACCGTCAAGGCGATTCGCGATTCACGAATCCGGAACCTCGAATCGCCGCGCCGGCGCGCTTCCCTTTATCCAGAATGGAAATCTTGTCGAGGATTATCTGCCAATATTCGGTAACAGAATTGAAACCCCGGGGCCTTTCGTGACGGCGGCGAAGGTGGAACGCGTTGTCCTCAAGGCGTTGGTCCCGCAGGCGCGGGACGGCTTTTGTCGCCGGATATCTGCGCCTTCGGCGACTAAACTGGCATCGTCTTTGGCCTCCTACGCCGAGGCTACGGCGTGCCAGGGAGCACCGATCCACCTTTGGCGCAGTGGCAGGCTGGCAGCCTGTGCTCCCCAGAAGCGCTCGAGTGTATAGTCGATCGTCACTACCGGGATCACCGATCCCGGCTACAACCGATCACTGGTAGGGACGGCGCGCTGCGCCGTCCGGACATCGCAGCGCGATGTCCCTACCACCACTGCGGCCTTACGGCCTCGGCGGCGGCGTAGGGCGAGGCCTAGGCGTTGGCTCCGACCTCGGCGTGGACGTAGGTGTAGGTGTAGGCGTCGCTGTAGCCGTAGGAGTAGCGGTCGCGGTTGCCGTTTCCGTTGGTGTCGCAGTAGCCGTAGCTGTTGGGGTAGGCGAAGCTGTAGGTGTAGGCGTGGGTGTGCCGAGGCCCGACGGAGACACCCGCACGTAATAAACGTCTTCTTCGTGTTGGCCAGTGTTCGGGTTGAAGTTGAAGGTGGCCGAGTAAGCCACGTTGCCGCCCGTTTCGTCAGAAACAATGGTGATGTAGTCACCGATCTTGTTCTGGTTCGGATAACCCTCGAAAGGGTTGAACGTATTGCTCACAGCAACGTTAGCCGACCAGGTCACGCCGGCATCGGTGCTATAGGAATAAAATAACTGTGAATCGGTGTTGTTGGCGGCGTTGCGCGTGTCGTACCAAACGGCATCGAGCCGGCCATTGGGCGCTACTGAGAATGTGCCGAACCAGTGCCACTTACTGGGATTAACCGGATCGTCATTGACTCGATGCGGCGCACTGAAGGTTAGCCCGCCATCGGTGCTGCGCACGAACATCACATCCGTCGTGCTTTGCCCGGGCGGCACCACCCTGGCCAGCATGTAGATGTTATTGTTGGTCGAGCCACCGGAACGATCAATCGCGAGGAAGGCTTGTCCTGCGAGCCCACCCGGATTTATCGAGCCGCCAAAAATCAAGTCACCACCCATGTTAACTGAAGTTACTTGGTCAAAAGTTGGCGTCTGGCCCCCAAACTGCGCATTGCTTGAGCGCACACAA
>QHOF01000487.1:1717-3378 GCA_003219335.1 Verrucomicrobiota bacterium
TCGCCCCCGATAAAGAGGTTACCGTTGGTGTCCACGTCGAGTGTTCCCAAGTCAGTCCCGTTAGGAACAACGATCGGAGCCTGCCAGGTGACCCCGCCGTCGGTGGAGCGCTGGAATTGCACGCCGCCGCCGCTACAGTTAATGCCGTCGTCTGACTGGTATTGGAAGCCGTGCCCCGGGCCGCCGGTCTTATCGATGGTGAACCATTCCTTGTCGCCTCCGCCCGCAAGTCCGTCAGGTTGCAGTTCCGTCCAGGATTGGCCGCCGTTGGTTGACCGGTACATGTTATCACATAGTGTCTGTAGGAGGCTAAGGTAAAAAAAGGTTCCTGTTTCGTTCGAGTTCGTTACTGGATCGCTGCGAAAAACTCCCGGCTCCAGAACCCCGGGAAAGGTCCAGTGCATCCCGCCATCGGTAGTATAACCCCAGCCGCCCTGCCGGAAGTTCGACGTGACACTATTAAACTGCCTCCAGCCGATCGTCATCTTGTTGCCGTCCGTCGGGTCAACGGAAATCGCGCACTCATTCGCAGCGTCGCCGAGGATGTTCTGGCCATTCTGATCGACGTTTACCTGGTAGCTGGTGAACACGCCGAATTCCGAGATCATTCGTGGCGAGGTCTCTATTTTTCGAGGAGGAGCAGGCGGGTTGTCGTATTTTTCCAACGGCTCGCCGCGGGGCGCCTTGCGTGTAGGCGCAAGCCCCTGGCCAGAGACGCTTCCAAGCGTAGCCAGCGAAAGCAGTAGGACCAGACAAATCAATAAGCCTGCGGTTGAAACTGTAGAAGATCTCATACGGGATTAAATCGGTTGCGTCGTTGAGGCATTGAGCCGTTGAATCATCGAAGCGATTCACGACTGTCCAATCTGGAACCATTTCGCTGGCGCTTTTCTTAATTCAGAACAGCAATCTTGTCGAGAATTATCTACGAAATATTTGGGAACAACATTGAAACCGCGATTTCTCGCCGCGCAGCGGCACGGACTTCTCTTATGCGCTCAATGAGTATCACGCGTTAAATGTCTGAAAAGTGCGTTTCGGCGGAGCGCCGAAACCAGAACGCGAGACCGTAGTGTTCATTGATTATCAGTTTTGCCCGAAGGAGGCCGAGTTGGATGTCAGCCAGCTTGGCTGACTCGGCCGGCGGGCTGGCAGCCGCCTGCCGAGTCAGGCTCGTCGCAGCGAGCCCGTCCGGTGGCGGACTGGCAGCCTGACCTCCTATTCTTGCGGCTCCCGCTTACGGCCGAGGCCCCGGCGTGGGCCGAGGCCTCGCCGTCGGAGTGGGCCTGGCCGTAGGTGTCGGCGTCGGAGTAGCTGGAGGTGTCGATGTTGGCGTAGCGGTAGCTGTCGCAGTAGCTGTTGGCGTTGCAGTTGCGGTAGCTGTCGCTGTAGCTGTAGCCGTTGGGGTAGGCGAAGCTGTAGGTGTAGGCGTGGGTGTGCCGAGGCCCGATGGAGACACCCGCACGTAATAAACGTCTTCTTCGTGTTGGCCCCGGTTCGGATTGAAGTTAAACGTGGCGGAATAGGCGACATTGCCTCCGGTGTTGTCCGACACAATGGTAATGTAATCGCCGATTTTGCTCTGGTTTGGGTAGCCTTCAAAAGGATTAAACGCGTTGCTTACCTGGACGTTGGGCGCCCAGGTCACACCGCCGTCCGTG
>QHOF01000481.1 GCA_003219335.1 Verrucomicrobiota bacterium
ATCGGTGTACGCCAGAACCCCACTCTGCGCACTTGGAAGCAACTTCCATCTCGATAACATTCGGTTGGCTTAGCCGTTTACGGTTTGGGTAATCGTCAGCGATTGATCGCGCAACTGCGGACCACAGCGACCAGCTAGATCGATAAAACGCTCGCGCCAGGCGAAAGCGACGAGTGACGCGCCGCGGCGAGATGATCACCTCGAATGCGTCCCACAGCGCCGCTGACAACAGCGCGAAACCGAGAACAGCGATGATGTATGTCATACCAGATGCCCTTACGATGAACTTAGCGCGCGGGCGGAGCTGAAGTCCTTCCGCCCGGAAAACCACGGATTGTGACGACGGCCGTGGTACCCATCCGGAACGGGAGTTCCGCGTCGCGCTCATCAAGGCGGATGCGCACCTGGAACCTGTTGGCGAGGCGGACCCAATTTAGCGTCTGCTGAAGTTCCGGCAGCACGCCCGTGCCGCCATCCTGAGGCTTGTTGGCCCAGCCAATCCCCTGGACAACTCCGCGGAATCGTCGGCCCGGATAGCCAAGGAGGTACGCGTCCGCCTCCATTCCCGGCTTGATGGACGACATATAGGTCTCACGGAAATTGGCGAGCACGTACCACGTGCGGTTGTCAACAAGCGCGAAGATCTGCTGCCCCTGTCGCGCGTACTCGCCGACAGCGATGTTGAGATTCGTCACGTAGGCATCGAAGGGGGCAGTGACTCGGCAGTAGCCCACGTCGAGCTCAGCGGCACGCACGTTTGCTTCCGCCGACTGGATACGGGCGTTGTAATCGCCGGACTGGGCCAGGAGATCTTGTGCGCGGGATACATCCTGACGGGATTGTTCCACGGCATGAGCGGCCCCCTGGCGCGTTGCCACGCCTTGTTTGACCGCGGCCTCACCGGCGCGAACGCGGCGCCGCGCTTCCTGCACCGCCGCCGCGGTCGCATCTCGGCGACTGCGGGCCTCGGCCACTTTATCGGTGGTCACAAACTGGCGATCCACTAAGCGCTCGACACGCTGCAGATAATCTTCCGCGTACGCTGCCTCCGCCTGGAGCTTGGCCACTGCCGCTTCCGCGGCCGCGCGCTCTTCCTCAGCGCGGCTGATGTCGGCTGTAGACGCGGCTAGACTTGCCGCGCGGCGTCCGATCTCGGAAGCGGTGGAGGCAATCAGCTTTCGCTGCGCCTCAACTTCTTTCACTGCGAGCGCCAGGTCGGCGCGGGCGCGGGCAAGTCGTGCCTGGTAGGGGCGACAGTCGATCGTAAAGAGCAGGTCTCCTTCCTTCACGTGCTGATTATCCGTGACGCGCAGGTCGACGATGGGGCCGCTCACCTGCGGCGCGATGCCGACGACGTTTGCGCGGACCGCAGCGTCATCAGTGCGCGGATTCACGAAGTTCCGTCGAAAGGCGTAGATGCTTGCCGCCACCGCGCCTATGACGATCGCGACGCCAATGGTGCGGCCAATGATGTGCAGTCTCGAATAATCACGTTCGTTATCCATCGGTCAACTCCGGTACAGGATTAGCCAGCTCACGACGCTCAGGAGCACCCCGAGGCTCGTGTAGATCAGGGCCAGGGGACCCACGTGCGGTTCCAGCCCGGTGAAAACGAAGAGGTAACGAATTGCGACGCTGAGGGCACTGCCGATAAGGATCGAAGCCATCCAACCTGGGAAAAAGGTGCCTCCGATGTTTATAACGGGATCACAACCCGCAACGAAAATCACCGCCGCAATGCTGACAAAGTGAAAAATTTGTCGCAACGAAGCTCGCGCATGATCGGTTGACGGCAACGAACGGGAGTTCAAACCGTTCAAGCTGTTCAAACCGTCAGACGGACCGGAAAACTCCGAGTCTCCTCCCCCGCACCCGCGGGGGAGGATTAAGGAGGGGGTTGAACAGCTGGAACGGCTGGAACGGTTTGAACCGCTCAAACACCATTTAGACTGAGTAGTCGTTTCTGTTGGTAGCATGATTAACTCGGGCTAACACTCCGTAGAAGGCGAACGTCAGGGCGGCGGCGGTGGTCAGCAGCTCAGCGCGGCTCTGAATGTCAGTCGTCCTGGCGCGGGCCAGGTCGCGTTGGGCGGCCAGCAGATCTATCACGGTTGAAAGTCCCGCCGAGCGATACGACTCAAGTGTTGAATCGTACGCCTCCTGGGACGCCGCGAGCAGAGCGAGCGCGTACTCGTGTTTGCGGAGCGCCGTTTTCACGTCCGAGTACGCTTTCCAGACTTCGCGAATCGCCTTCAGCTCGAGCGCGGACACCTCGGCCTTCGAAGCCTCGCGCAGAGCAGTCGCCTCGCGCAGCGCGTTGTTGCGCTCAAAGCCGTCGAAAAGCTTCCACTCGAAATTGATAAAGGCCTGATACGCCGTGTCATTCTTCGTGAATCTCCCGAACGGCGGCCCGGCGCGGTAGCGTTGCATCTCCTGCCCGATCGACCCGGAGAAATGGAAGCGCGGCCAGAACTCTGCTGTCGCTCCCCGTTCTTCCGCTTCACGGGCACGCAATCCGGCGAGCCGCGACGCCAGATCGGGCCGGCGCGCAAGCGCGCGGTCAATGATCTTTTCAACGGAGTCGGCAAGCCCGATGGGAAGGGGCAAAGTCGAAAGATCCACAACGCGCATCAACGCGGTGGGCGGGATACCAAGACTGTCGGCGAGGGCGGCTCGCGTATCATCGACCGCGCCGAGCGCGTCCTCCACCTCGAAGGCCGCGCGCGCGCGCTCCTGCCGCGCGAGTAGAAAATCAGGGCGCGTCGCCAATCCCTCTTGCAAACGCGCGCCCACCGCCTCGTCAACCGCTATGGCCGATTGCAGTGTTGCGCGCGCGGCTGTTACCCGTGCCCGGCTAGCCTCGACGTTGAAGTAGTTGCGCGATACGGCAAACGCGATTTCCTGCAGCTTTCGGTTAAACGCGAAGTTGGCCTTGAAAAGATTCTGAGCACTGCGCTCAACACTGGAGCCCCGGCGGCCGAAATCGAGCAAGATCCAGTTGAGCTGCAGTTGTGGAGTTATGCCCGGCCCCTCAGACGTGAATGTGCCCACGGGCGCTGTAGCCTCGTGAACCTCGCGTGACGCACCGCCGCTGGCCATGAAAAATAGCGTGGGGTAGTAGGTCGCTTCAGCGCGTCCGACCTGCGCCGCGGCGGCTCGCGCTTCTTCCCACAGCCGTCGCGTTTCGGGGTTGGAGCGGTGAGCGAAGTCGATGAGATCGGCAAGGCCATAAACGGCAGAGGGATCGATCGAGACGGTCACCGTGGGCGCGGCTCGCGCTTGAGCAAGATTGGCCGCGACTGCGGGCGGCGGCCGCCAGGGTGCCGAATATGAAGGTGGAGCCGCACCGTATGGCGCCCGAATCGGCACCGGTAGCTCCGCGCATCCCGCCAGTATGACGATCGCCAGGAGGAACCCTAAAATCAGATCGCCGAAACTCCGATATCGTATCACTTCAGTTTCTGTTGCCATTGCATGCCTCCTTCGCTGAGTTCCTCATATCATAGGCACCCGCGAAGTGGTCCAGTCCGGTGCGGCTATATGACAATTGGCTTCACCATAGAAGACCTCAACGTGCCGCCGCTGGGATCTCCACGAATTGTTGATTGAACTCAGTCATCAGGACCACGAGCCGGCGATAGGATTCAATTTCCGACAGCAGCGCGCTTCGTACCGTCGCGGGCCAGGAAGCAAGTTCTCGTAAACCCGACGTGGAGAGATGCTCATTCAGTCGTTTCAGAGGAACGGCCAGATCATCTGGCGTGAAACGCTCCGTGACCTCGATGATGCGCCGCCGGTCTGGGGCAGGCTCTTGTTCCACGACCTCAAGCCATGACTGCAGATGATGGCGCAGCGCGGTGTCGCCGGCGTCCCGCGCCGTCTGAAGTTCCGCCGGCAACGGAAGCTGCGGAACCCCTAGTCTTGCGCTGGCGATCCCACTCAGGCGATGCACAATCCGCCGGAGCGTCCCGGCCGCCTCGACGATCGCGTCGGGATTGACCTCGGCAATCCGAAGCAATTCAGTCAGCTGCAGGGTCGCCTCCATCTCGACTTCCTGCACCCGGCGTTCACTGAGAGCTGACGCAGGCCGGAGCAGCTCCAGAGCGGCACGGAGAATGCGCGCGACGCGCGGCGCGAGGGCCATCCCCGCGTACTCAGGGGCAACGAACAAAAACACCAACATCACTATCACGAGCCCCAAGAAGATACCCCAGACGCGCCACAAGGGCGTATAAAAGTCAGCATTGGGACTCAAAGCCGTATATGCCACGACGAAAGAGACGCCGGCCTGCTGGCCCACATAGGCTAGCCGCCCGCTGCTCAGACCCACGTAGGCGGCCACGAACAACACAACGAAAAATGCAAGCAGGTAAGAAGCAGCAGACTCGAAGTTGGGCGACACGATGATCATGATCAGCAAAGCCTGAAGCCCACCGATCACTCCGCCGGCAATACGCAGGATCATCTTGCGCAGTGTCGCCCCATAGGTTCGCAGCCCGGCGATCATCGTCGTCCACACGATGACGCCAAGCTCGCTTCGGTGTGATGCAATCGCCACGACAAACGCTAGCGTCGCCGCCAGCCCTAGTTTTGCGCTGTAACGCATCTGCGCCGGGTCAACGCCGCCGAATCCGGTCGTCGCGGCGCTCGCGGTTTTCGGAAAAACAACCCCGTACACGTACCCAATGCGATGATTAAGAAGCCGGTCTCCGATCTTGCCCAAGCTTTGATTGAAGGCCACAACATTGGCCACGGCGGCTGCGTCCGTGGTCGGCAGCTGGTTCAGAAGCAGACTTGTCCGTGTCTGCAGCGCGTCGAGGCTCGCGTGTATCGCCGTGAAGCGCTCTTCATACGCGGAATCGTCAACTATCTTTAACCCCGTGGCAGCCTGGTGGGCCTGCTCGCGGAGCGCTGCGGCAATCGCATGAAGCACCGCTTCGATCTCGGGGCGCAGCTGCATGCGGACGTCTCGGGAGACTTTGTCGCCCGCAATCGCCAGCAATCGTTCAAGCTCGATTTGCAGGCGCTCGGTCGTCGTGACTGCCGCCAGCAGGATAGTTTCGCGCTGCGGATTCTTGAGCTCGCGTCTGGCGCGCTCGAGTAAAGGCAGGTGCACGGGCAGAATGGAAAGAACAGCCGGCTGAGGCAATACCGTCGCTCCGAGCGGATCAACGTACGCGCGACCGATCGCGGCGAGCCGTTCGCGCAGGCGGTCGAGAGTATCCGCCAAAGAGCGCAGCAGCTTGCGCTCCGCCGGATCGGGCCACAGCACCATATCAAAGGCTATGAGCACTCCGATCGCGACAGCGATGCCGGAGAAAGTATAAGCGACCGACCAGCCAAAGTTCTGCGGGTCGAAGACGCAGAGGTAAAAGGTATCAAGAAATCCGACGACGACATTGAACCATGCGCCAACGAGTCCTTGTTTGTTCAGAACGTACGTCATCAGGATCGTTGCTAGCGCAAAGAACGGCAGCAGCATCCACGGCGCATCGACCAGAATGCCCGCAAGAATAACCGAGGCGATTAACGTTACGGCATACACAACGATCATGATCAGGCCTTCGGAAGGCGTCATCATGGAGCCGGAAGCGTAAAGCGCGACCCAAAGCGTAACCGGCCCCAGCGAGCCGTCGATGTGCAGCGCCGCCGTCAGCGCAGCTCCGACCGCGGCGATGAATGCCATGCGCACGGCAGCACGGATCCGGCCGGGTCTTGGCTTGAGTTCCTCAGTTACCAGTTGCTGCAACCATGCAGCACCCGCGTAGAACCGCCGCAATGCCTCTGAAACCGGCCATCTAGAGCGAAGAGCCGAGAGGAGGTTATTCCTGGCTGCCGTCTGTTCCACAGTACCCCTGGATCGTTGCTACAATCGTGAACGTGCGGCGGCTCATCCGTGCTCTCCGCCATCGAGCTTGACCGCAAAACCCATCGCAAACGCGAGCAGGGCGAGGCCGGTGGGCAGAGCCAGGGACCACAGGCCAACTGCAGCCTCACACGCTGCACCTAGGCCGCAGCCGACGGTGAAGCCGACGATCGGCGGCCAAGTGTTCTTCGCTCGGCTGCGTGCCTTAGCCACCTCGTCCGGATCGCGCCCGAGTAGCACCTCGCCGACATCCATCATGAAGCGGGTGACGTTGGTCGTCATCACCGCCGTGTGCGCCTGTCAGCGAGATCTGCGGAAGGGCGTTCTGCACCGCCATTGCGGCGACCCCGAGCATGCCGGCGACGATCGCGTTTGCCGCGTTCGGGTCGATGTGCGGTCCGGCAGCGACGCATAGGACGAGAAAGCCGGTGAGGAGCAGGAACTGAAGCAGCAGCAGAGGTCGCAATGAGGCGAGATCGATCGCTTCGAAGCCAGCCACTAGCAGTCTCGTGAGGGCGAGCATCACCATGAAGACGGGGACCGACAGTATCACCGCCAACGGCGCGTCCCCACCGCCGACGACGTGCGCGGCCAGGATCACGAGGTTGCCGGTGATGTGAGCGGTGAAGAGACCGCCAAGCCCGACGAAGCTGATGACGTCCACACTGCCGGCGATCACACTGAGCACCGTCGGCAGCAGCTTCGTGCTGAGCGAGCTGTCGACCGAGGGCGCCGACACCCAAGCCATCCTGTCTTCAGCTCGCAGCAACAATGTATCCCTCGGTTTGGTTATTTGG
>QHOF01000482.1 GCA_003219335.1 Verrucomicrobiota bacterium
GTGCTCGCCGATGCCCTGACACCCAAGGAAATGCCTTCGTCTGGTGCGGGTACCTCTTATGCAGTAGGGCACGATATCGTCGAGACAAAAAAGCCTCTTGCTCCATTTTCGGAGGCGGCTATTGCCACGGCGCCTTTTGTGTTGCCTAGAATTCCTTTCAAGGTAAACCAGTACTGGACATTCCAAGGACAGTTCGAATCACCCACTTTCCCCGTCCTCGCGTTCCAACTGGTCAACATGGACGTCTACGGGGAGTTCGTTCGTTTGTTAGAAAAAGTGAGCCCGAATCAAGCTGGAAAACTGCCGCATGATATCGACGCAGCAGTCAAAACAAAAGGCGTTCACAAGTTGGTCAGAGATATTAGGGAAATTTTTGTAAGCGATCCATCGATTTCTGACAGAATGCTCGAAGAGTTGAAGCGTTCAAGTTCCCTATCGGCCGATGGCAAGAGACATGGATTAATCCAATCGCTGGTCAAATTATACGGCGGGTCCAAGCGCCGGTATGTGAACTACTATGGTCCCCCTCGAACGATCACTACCATACCCTACTATCGAGCGCTGCAATTCGGCGAAAGCAAAGACAGCGGCAAGCCGGCCGACCTCAAGGGTAAGGCCGTATTCGTCGGGCTCTCAGAGAAGCTGTTAGCTGAAAGAAAGGACAGCTTTTATACCGTTTTTTCGCAAGCGAACGGGATATTTATTTCCGGTGTAGAAATTGCCGCAACTGCATTCTCGAACATGCTCGAGGATACCCCCGTAAAACCGATCGATTCGCGTTACTACATCCTGATGATTCTCATCTGGGGTATCCTGATCGGCGTCCTTTGTCGCATGTCGTCGATAGTAGTGGGGGCGTCAGTGATGATTGGTTTGAGCGTTATTTACCTGGTCGCGGCAGAATATCAGTTTAAGACCAATGGCACCTGGTATCCTATTTTCATCCCGCTGTTTTTGCAGAGCCCTTTAGGATTTGTCGGAGCGGTCCTGTGGAACTATGTTGAGACGAACAAGGAGCGCCAGCATATAAGAAAAGCCCTCGCCTACTATGTACCCGATGAGGTGGTCGATCAGTTAGCTAAAAACATCGTCGATATCAAAAATAGCGGCCAGATGGTTTACGGCGCTTGCCTATTCGCGGATGTCGCCGGGTATACCACTCTGTCGGAAAAGATGAGCCCGCAGCAACTGAGCGATCTCATGCATAAATACTTTGAGGCGACTTTCGAGCCGGTGAAGAAACATGGCGGACTCGTGGTTAACCTGAAGGGCGATTCTTTCCTAGCAATATGGAAGGCTGCACGAGCGGAGGACGGTCTGCGGCGTCAAGCCTGTCTGGCTGCACTGGACGTGGCCAAAGCCGTCCATCGGTTTAATGGCTCTTACGAAAATCTCAATCTTCCCACTCGCGTTGGCGTCCATTCAGGGCAGATTTTCCTCGGCAATATCGGCGCTGGCGATCATTATGAGTACGGTCCTACGGGAGATACCGTTAACACGGCGTCACGGATGGACGGTCTGAACAAGTACCTTGGAACGGAGGTATTGGCATCTGAAGAGATCGTCCAGCAAGTAGACAGTGTTCTCACGCGGGAAGTTGGAAAATTCAGGCTCAAAGGAAAGGCCCAGCCCATTGTAGTTCATGAGCTCCTGGGACGCATGGAAGAATCCGACGAAAAACAGAAACAGGCGTGCGCGATCTTTGCCGAGGCCCTAGGTGTTTTTAGAAGGCAGGCTTGGGATGAAGCTAAGGAAAAATTCCACCAGGCCATCGAAAATTCGGGAAGCGATGGGCCCGCACGTTTTTATATAAGGATGTGCGAACAGTACAAGAAGACCCCGCCTGAGATATCCTGGGAAGGGGCAATCCCTTTGGAGGAAAAGTAGGAGATTTGCATTTTGACCTCGTATGTGAGCATATCGCGGACCGCGCAAGGTAGGTGCCCATGAAAGAGACCTTTTCATCTGTGTTCTCTCTTGTTTTGGCTACAGGTCTTTTTGAGCTATTGCTACAACCGCCTGTTTTGCCTGCAGCGACGCCGTGCGATCCACCCGATCCACCGATTGCGCAAATGGTTTCAGTACAGGGAAACGTTGTGATTCGCCGGGCGGGGCAAACCCAGTCGCAGCCGGCTCGCTTGAACGAAACCTACTGCCCTGGCGACGGGATTCAAGTTGGAGAGAAAAGCCGGGCAGACATCGCGCTGGTTAACCAACCCGTTCTCCGTCTCAATCAGAACACGACTATCACCCTCGCAGGTTTGAAAGGAGAGCGAACTTCTTTGGTAGAGCTGGTGAGCGGCGCCCTGCATTTCTTCAGCCGTCTTCCGCGGAATTTGGAAGTGAATACAGCGTTCGTAAATGCAGGCGTCGAAGGAACCGAGGGCTTGATACAAGTTGAGGCAGATAGGGCGTTAGTCACAATATTTGAAGGCAGGGTATTGGCCGCGAATGCCGCTGGGAGCCTCAGGCTCACCGACGGCCAGTCAGCAGTAGCCGAAAGAGGCCAGGCTCCCGTATTGCGCACGGTCGTGCGTCCGCGAGATGCCGTCCAATGG
>QHOF01000488.1 GCA_003219335.1 Verrucomicrobiota bacterium
CATGCTGGTCTGCGGCGAACAAAGTATCCGCGACGTGATGGCCTTCCCGAAAAACAATCGGGGAATGGACCTGATGACGCAGTCACCGTCCGAAGTCGATCCAAAGCAGTTGCGCGATTTGTCGCTTAAACTGGCAAAAGATAAAAAGCTGTAGCGGCGGCTAGGTCAGCCGCATCCTGACTGAGAACCGCGGATTACGCGGCTGACGCAGATTTGAAGAGAAGTGTCGTGATCCCGCATTAGGCAGTGGCCAGTTCGCGGACGTGCGCGAGGTCGCGACGCGTGATTGGACGCACCTGCGCCGGCAGAAGCGTGACCACGGTCAGGGTCTCGCCGGCAAGGGTCATAAACTCCACCTCATAGCCTTTGTGCTCACCGTGGATGTGGACAATTGTTCCGATATCGCCAGCCATCAGGTTTTCCGATGGGAGATCCTCGGTCAGGACGACGCAATCGTGTTCTTTGATCATCTTCAAGTTTGCCGAGCAGGATACGCGGTGATAAGCCTCGGCGCAATCTCGCCACGATCAAATTGCCAGATGGTTCTGAGGTGCATTCTTCTGCCGTCGAGAGTTTTCACCTCTCCTTCCACTAGAAAACGCGGTCCGAAACCGGTCTCAATGGTTCGAACGATTTCGTTGTTTCGGGCATGGTCGCGCAGTGCTTGGGCCAGTGTCTCCCACTTTTCTCGCTGAAATCCAAACTCACTGAAGAAGCGCGCTTTGCTCGCGCCGTAACGATGCGTTGGATTGAGCAGATAGTCAGCAACCTTTTTCCGCTCGATGATCAGTCGATCAAGCTTCGGCAGCTTCACTTCGCCGCCTCTTCGACAATTTTGATTTCGTCGGGCGTGAGGCCGTAAAGGTCGTAAACGAGTTTGTCGATCTGCGCGTCGGTGGCATCGATCTGGCGCTGGATGTTTGTTTTGTCGTGAGCGGTCTTTGCTTCGGCCAGTTCTTTGTGTAATGCCAGCATTCGCTCGACTAACGAGACCATGCGGTCATGTCGATCTTTGTCAGGTTTGTTTGCAAAATTGATGCGACGAATTGGAAGCTTTGAAACGCTGTTCCAAAAGTATTCCAGAATGCCACCGCTCTTGAGCTTTCCGATGGTAGCAAATCGAAACGACAGTAATCGGGAATTCAACAAACCAATGAGATAGCTCATCTCCTCCGGCTGATCGGCATCATAAAGAATCGTCGTATCTGTAAGACCGAGATATTTTTGATCAGTGTCGAGCGCGAATCGATTGTGAGTAGCTAGATACGGACAGAGAAGTTTGGGTCGGTGTGCCCGCTCTTTGTGCAAGGGCCACGTATATTTCCACCATTCGCAGTCACCGCGTTGATAAGCCGCGCGGCCCTTCAGTCCTGTTTGATGCGCTTTGAGATGCGTGCGAACCCCTTCAGGTAAGTCATCGAAGCTTTCGAAATCTTCTAAATACAAAAGCATTTCTCCGCTGTCTCGCACGTGATACCGCCAAATGTCGGAATTCCGCGCGCGTAAAAAGTACTGTCCCTGGGTCAGCCTCCATTTCCGTGCAAGCTTGGGATCCAGCTCACCAAACACATCATTGCGGCCCGTCTGCATGCCTTGTCCGACTTGGAGCACTCGGCGGAGTGGATCGCCCTTCGAATCTATTTTTCGATTCAGCGCTTCGATATCAGCTGCAGCAAAGATGCAAGGCGCTGAACCGAACTGGGACTGAGGCGCGGTTATAAGTTCGAAACAGTTTCTATTCTCCAATTCAGCCAGTGGGCCGGTACCATTCGAGTAGTTACCGCGCAATCTGTAGATCGTCGCGTCCTGAGTATTCCGGGCTTTACTGAAGTGAACAATCGAAGTGGTGATGCCGACGCCTTTGAAAACGTAGTGATTTCGGAAATCGATTATCTGGCGAATATCAGCGTGGCTGGCCAACCAGCCACGCAACTTGTCCGCCTTATATGCTTCTAGAAACGCTCGCGATACGATAAATCCGATTTCACGTTTGCTGATCTGCACGGCCTTCATGAGGAAGTAAAAAAGTATATCGGTCTTGTCGTTGTAAACGTCGGCATACGTTCGTTTGATGTAACGCTGACGGGGATCGCCTCTTCCCCAAGTATCATCAATGTTCAGGTATGGCGGATTCCCAATGACAGCGTCGAAGCCGCCGGCTTTCATGATTTCGCGGAACTCGACGTTCCAATCGAAGACGTTGATGCGATAGCGTTCTTCCTCGTCGAGAAAATCCATCTCTTGCTGGTCGTAAAAATCGGGACCGATAAGTGAGTTGCCGCATTTGATGTTGCGGCCGAGATCGGGCAACGCGCGCTCGTGATAGAAGCGCAGTTGAGTGGCGAGTGTTTGTTCTGACTCGCCTTCAAGCACTTTGAGCAGCAGCGAAAGTTTGGTGACCTCGACTGCCTGCGCGTCGATGTCCACCCCGAAAATGTTTTGCAGCAGAATGCGCCTGCGCTCGGCCGTGGTGAGTTTCCATTCGCCGCCCATTCCTCGATACAGCGCCGGATTGTGACCGGTCGCCCATTTCTTGGAATCATCAGCGACGTACCAATCACGATGCCAATCGAGTAGGTATTGATAGGCTGCGATGAGAAACGAACCAGAGACGCAGGCAGGATCAAGAATGCGAAGCTTGGCTGC
>QHOF01000490.1 GCA_003219335.1 Verrucomicrobiota bacterium
CCCATGTCATAAGTCCGGACTTTGCCTTCCTTGATCACGCGCGCGATCGCGCTTTCCAGACGCGTGGCTCTGTCATCTTCGTTCAACCAGTCCAGCATCAGCTTTGCAGTCAAAAGCATAGCGATGGGATTGACCTTGTATTGGCCGGCGTATTTCGGCGCCGATCCGTGCGTCGGTTCGAACACGGCGTAGTTGTCGCCGAGATTTGCGCTGGGCGCGAAGCCAAGTCCGCCGACGAGCCCGGCGCACAAATCGCTGACGATGTCGCCGAACATATTTTCCGCCACGAGCACGGAATAATCCTGCGGATTCTTGAACATCCACATGCAGATCGCGTCGATGTTCACCTCGTCCGCCCAGATGTCCGGATAACCTTTGGCCACGTCGCGGAAGCAACGCGTCATCAAGCCGCCAGTCTCGCGCAGCACATTCGGTTTCTCGATCACGGTCACACGCTTGCGTCCGGTTTTCTTGGCGTACTCGAACGCTTCTTTGCAGATGTTGGTGCAACCTTGCACGCTCATAATGCGCGAGGAGAGAGCAATGTTGTCCTGCCTTGTCTTTCCACTTCTTCATTTTCGGATTCGCGCACAGCGCGGTGTAAACCGATTCCGGCAACGGGAAAAACTCAACGCCGCCGTACATGCCTTCGGTATTTTCACGAAACACCACCTGATCGATCGGAACGTCTTCGCCGCTCGGGTTCGTGATCTTGTTTCCTCGGTAATTGAGCGGATTCCCCGGATAACCTTTACACGGCCGCATGTTGGTGTGGAGATTGAACAGCTGTCGCAGACCAACGATCGGCGAGAAATAGTTCAATCCTTTGCCCTTGAGTTCCGGACTCAGTTCTTCTTTCGCTTTGTCCTGCGGCTTACTCGTGATTGCTCCGAAGAGCGCGCACGTTGTGTCCTTGAGCGCCTTCACCGTGCGATCCGGAAGCGCGTTGCCTTCCATGCACCAAAATTTCCAGCCGATGTCGCAGGGCACGTACTCGGCATCAAATTTCATCCGGTCGAGCACGATGCGCGCCGCCTCCATGACATCGTGGCCGACTCCGTCACCGGGCATCCACGCAATTTTATACTTAGCCATAGGATGTCGATCTTATCGGCGCGTATCGTTGCCGCAAGAGGCTGCGTTGTTACGTCTTTGCGCGAAGCCGCGACGCCACGAGATTTTCGGCGCCGCCGGCGACGATCAATTCCTGGGCTGCAGGACTGAGCGGCGGAAAAGGGAATGATTTTCCATCAATGGTCAGCCTCGATTTGGAATAATCGATGTCGATCTTCGACGCCACGGTGGTGGGCGCTCGATTTTTTAGCGTCGAGCGCAAGTGCGTGACTAGCTCTGGGCATTCGAATACGACGAAGCCGTTGTTGAACGCGTTGCGCTTGTAGGTTTCGGAAAAACTTGCGGCGATGACGCATGGAATGCCCTTGAACTTCAACGCGGTCGCAGCCTGCTCACGACTCGATCCGCTTCCAAAATTGAGTCCGCCTACGACGACGTCGCCTTTCTGATAGAGCGCGTTGAAGTTTGGATCGTAATTTTCGAAGGTCACCGTCGCCATCTCCTCAGGAGTCATGTCGTCGCGGTAAGTGTGTTTGCTGCCGTAAATGCCGTCAGTGTTCAGATTGTCCTTATCAACAAAGAGAACGCGACCGCGCACACTTGGCGGAAAACCAGCAATGATTTTTACCGAGCCGGCCGAGTGGGTTTTCTTTTCGGCGCGGCGAACGGACGTGCCGGCGCGGCGTTCGGTGAACGATTGTGGTGCGCAAATAAATCCAGCAAGCGCGCTAGCTGCGACGACGGCGGGCGAACCCAAATATACCAGCGCCTCGCGATCACCCATGCGGCCTTTGAAATTCCGATTGGTGGCGCTGATCGCGGTTTCGCCTTTACCGACCAAACCGCGGCCAAGGCCGATGCAGGCGCCGCAACCGGGCGGCAGTGGAATCGCACCCGCATCGAGCAGAGTTTTCCAATCGCCGTTGGATTCGGATTTCGCCTGCACCTCAGCGCTCGCCGGGGCAAGATAAAATTCGACGCCGTTTGCTACGTGTCCGCCGCGCGCGCGAATGACTTCAGCCGCGTCATGTAAATCTTCAAAGCGCGCGTTCACGCACGACAACAAATACGCCTTCTGAATCGCGACGTGTTTTCGCTCCATTTCCGGTAGCGAAACCATCGTCTTCACCTCGTTCGGACCGGAGACATGCGGAACGACTGTGGCTAGATCGAGCTCGAGCTCGATCGCGTAGCCCGCGTCGACGTCGGCGCTCAACTCGCTGCGATTCTTCCACCACGCATCGATGTCGGCATTGCTGTAGCCCGAGCGACTCTTTGGGCCGCGTTTTCCGGGGCGATTCGGATTGCTGAATTCAGGGACGCGTGAGCGCAAATAATTTACCGTCACTTCATCGAACGGAAACACGCCCGCGAGCGCGCCCCACTCGGTGGTCATGTTGGCGATGGTCAGGCGGGCTGACATGGGAAGATTCGCCACGCCGTCGCCCAGAAATTCAACCGCATGATTGAGGACCTCGTCTTTATTAAAGAGCCCGCACAACGCGATGATCACATCCTTGCCGACGACGCCAGCGGAGAGAGATCCTTTCAGCACCGCTTTGGCGACTTTGGGGACCTGCCACCATGTGACTCCTGTGGCCCAAATGCTGGCGGCGTCGGTTCGCACCACCGGTGTGCCCAGCGCCGCCGCGCCGCCGTACAAATTGGAATGCGAATCGCTCGCCACCACCAACGCGCCGGGAACAACATAACCCTGTTCCACCATTACCTGGTGTGAAATGCCGGTGCCGGCGGGGTAAAAGTCGATGCCGTGCTCGGCGGCGAACTCTTCGATCTTGGCGTACTTCTCCAAATTCTTCGGCGTAACGTTTTGAATATCGTGATCGATCGCGAAAACCGGTTGCACCGGATCGGCGATCGACGTCGCGACGATTTGCTTGAACTTCGGAATCACGCCGCCGGTGTTGTCGTGTGTCATCACGTGACGTGGACGAATTGAAATGAAGTCGCCGCTGCGCACCACTGTGCCTGGAGCGAGCCCATCCGCGTGCCGCGCCGCAATCTTTTCGACCAGCGTTAGACCCATATCAGAATCTCAACAATCAACTCTCAACTATCAACTGTTTGAGCGTTACTTCCTGGCGGCGCGCTTGCCAAGGGACTTGGCGATATCGAAGTCCACGAAGTCGGCGTGATGAAAAATGATTGATTCGATCGACCGCTCCATCTTGTCGCCTTCGTGACTGTGCGTGGCGATGATGTGCAGGACTTCGCCGGGAATCCCGTGCTTGTAAGCGAGCGCGACGCCGCTGAATGGATGGCGTACTTGCCGTCCGAATTTTCCCTGGATCACTTTGCCCGAT
>QHOF01000093.1 GCA_003219335.1 Verrucomicrobiota bacterium
CCCGTGCTGGCGCAGCTTGTGCAATCTTTCCGCGATCACGTCCGCGCCATCGTTGTTGAATCCGAGACGATTGATCAGCGCTTGCTGCTCGGGAAAACGGAAAATGCGAGGCTTCGGGTTTCCCGGTTGCCGTTTCGCGGTCACCGTGCCGAGTTCGATGAAACCAAAACCGAGAGCCGCCCACGCAGGCAAGGCCACGCCGTTCTTGTCCAATCCGGCCGCAAGTCCGATCGGATTTGGAAAGTTAAGGCCGAAGAGCGTTTTCGGTTTCGATGGAGGTTGAAAGAATCTGAGCGCGCGCAGCGCAAGATCAAACTGCGAAGCGCCGCGAAGCAATTCGACGGTAAAACGATGAGCGGTCTCGGCATCCAGCGAAAAGAGCAGCGGCCTAACCAGCCGCTCGTACGTTCCGCGGCCGCGGTTCATTTATTAACACCCGGCTTTAGCCGGGTGCCTGCAGAAGCAGAGGGGGAAAGCCGTTTAAACGGCTTCCACTCACGTGATCCCGTGATCACCGGACTGAACTCCGGTGTTAATGAGACCTCGCGACGCTGGCGGTGTCCGCTCATTTGCCGATGCAAAACTGGCTGAAAACCGAGTCGAGAATCTGTTCCACGTCCACGACGCCAATGACTTCGCCGACCGCCCGTAATGCCTGGTCAAGATCAATCGCAACATATTCCACCGATAATCCTTCGCCCAGTGCCGTCCGCGCACGATCACACAATTCCAGCGTGCGACGGAGGCAATCGCGATGACGCATATTGATCGCGACTGCGCTTTCCGGTCTCAAGTTTTGTTGTCTGATCCGCGCGAGAATTTCCGTCTGAAGATGCGGCAGGCCTTCTCCAGTCAGGCACGAAATTCGCAACGCCTGAAAATCTTTCCAGTCACTGTCCTCGGGCAAATCGCTCTTATTCAACACAACAATCTCGTTTGGATCGCTCGTTTCTCCGTTGAAATGCGCCGGCCTGGGCGCGTTGCGATCTGCGATGTGCAGACGCAAGTCTGCGAGTTGCAGCGATTTTTCTGTGCGCGCGATTCCTTCCCTTTCCAGTTCGCTTTCTGAGGCGCGCAGACCGGCTGTGTCGAGCAACCGGATGGGAACACCATCCAGGTTGACCGTCTCCTCGATGGTATCGCGAGTCGTGCCATGGGTGTCGCTGACGATCACTCGATCGTAGCCGAGCAGCCGATTGAGCAAGCTCGATTTGCCGGCGTTAGTCGCGCCGTAAATCACCACGCGCACGCCTTCGCGCAAAACACGACCTTGATCGGCGGTGGCGAGCAGCGCGGCAATTTCTTCGCGAACAGAATCGAGCCGGGCGCACAGCATTTCGCCTTCATCGGGAGCGATGCCTTCCTCCGGGAAATCGATTGACGCGTTGATGTGCGCCAGCAGCGCGATCAATTCGTCGCGGATCTTCCTGATTTGATCGCCGAGCCTGCCTTCGAGTTGCTCAGTGGCCGATCGCAGCGCCAGATCAGTCCGGGCGCGAATCAAATCGATCACCGCCTCGGCCTGGGTAAGATCCATTTTGCCGTTGAGAAACGCGCGCTCAGTAAATTCGCCGGGTCGCGCCGCTCTCGCCCCTGCGCGCAAACAAGCTTCAAGAACCTTCGCGGAAACTAGCGTGCCACCGTGACAACTGATCTCGACCAAATCTTCGCCCGTGTAACTCGCCGGTGCGCGGTGAACTGAGACCACCGCTTGATCAATCAACTGATTTTCTGCGCTGAAAATTTCGCCCAGGTGTTGAACGTGTGACGCAAATCGCGACGGGGTTTCTTTGCCGCGAAAAATCCTGTCCGCGATTTGGACTGCATTCGCGCCTGAGACGCGGACCAACGCGATGGCACCTTCACCGGGCGGCGTCGAGATGGCGGCGATTGTGTCAGAAACAGTCATGACTCTGGCATTCCAATTGTATGGCAACCGCTCCGGTTGCCAAATGCGGCTGCGGTGGTGCTCCGCCGCTTTTTTGATTGAGATTTTTTCGCGCGCGCTATTGCCTGCGTTTCAGTTCTCTGAACGCTGCGATTAATTTCTTATTTTCATCCATGGTGCCTACCGAAATCCGAATCCATTCCGGCAAGCCATAGCCTTTGAGCGGGCGCACAATGATTTTCAGTCGCAGCAATTCTTCGAATACGGCACAGCCATCGCCCACGTTTACCATCACAAAATTCGCGGCGGCAGGGACAAAAGGCATCTGCATTTTGGCAAATTGTTCCTGCAGATACGCGCGACCTTTATCCACCACGCGCTTGGTCTTGCGCAGGTGCGCGTCGTCCTCCAGCGCCGCGAGCGCGCCCACTTGCGCGATGCTGTTCACGTTGAATGGCTGCCGCGTCTTGTGAAGCACTTCGATTATCTCCGCCCGCGCCACTGCATAGCCGATGCGCAACCCGGCAAGGCCATGAATCTTCGAAAACGTTCGTAGCACGATGACGTTTCGTCCTTCGCGAACAAATCGAAGCGTGTCCGGCAGATCATCGAGGAATTCGAAATAAGCTTCATCGAATACGAGCATGACTTCTTCCGGAACACGCGACACGAAGCTGTCGATTGCGCGCTGCGAAATCAGCGTGCCGGTGGGATTGTTGGGATTCGGGATGAAAATGAGCTGGGTTTTTGGAGTGATTCCTTCGAGCATCGCCTCCAGGTCCTGTTGGTAATCCGTGCTCGGCACCTCGACTATGCGGGCGCCGAATGAAGTGGCGATCAATTTGTAAACAATAAAGGCGTATTGCGACGCGATCACCTCGTCCTGCCGTTCGGGGTCGAGAAACGCGTGCCCGAGAAATTCGATCAGTTCGTTTGAACCGTTGCCAAGAATCACGTTCTCGCGCGCGAGATCAAGTTTCGGTGCGATTGCTGTGCACAAGTAAAAGCCGCTGCCGTCGGGATACAGATGCGCGTTCTCCAATGCAGCTCGCATCGCGTGGACCGCTTTGGGAGAAGGCCCAAGTGGATTTTCGTTGGATGCCAGCTTGATGATTGCCTCTGGCTCGGTGCCGAGTTCGCGCGCTGTTTCCTCGATCGGTTTCCCCGGCTCGTAAGGGACAATGTCGCGCAGTTGCGGATTGGCCCGGTTCCAGATTGACGCCACGCGCCAGAGATTAGATGGAAGTGAGGAACTTTCCAATTGATGCCTTTTCCAACTCTTATTCTTGCTCTTGCTCTTACTCTTGCTCATGCTGAAAAGCCTGTTGTAGGGAAAGTAACAGTACGAGCAGGAGCAGGAGCATGAGTAAGAGAATCGCATGACCGACGACGAAATTATTTACCTCGATAACAACGCAACCACACCGCTCGATCCTGCCGTGATAGAGGAAATGCTGCCGTTCCTGACAGAGTTTTACGGCAATCCTTCCAGCGGCTATGCGTTTGCCGCCAAAGCGCGAAAAGCGATCGATCTGGCGCGCGAACGGCTGGCAGCTTTGCTCGGATGCGAGCCGTCGGAAATTGTTTTTACCAGCGGCGGTACAGAATCCAATAATGCTGTGATTCATTCCGCGCTGCAAGTTGATCCGCGCGGAAAACACATCGTTACCAGCGCCGTGGAACACAGCGCGGTGTTGCGTCCCTGCCAGGACCTCGAAAAGCAAGGGTGCTTTGTGACTTTTCTAGGCGTTGACCGAGATGGCAATGTCGATCTCGCCGAATTGGAAGCTGAGATTCGCCCGGAGACCGCGCTCGTTTCGATGATGTGGGCGAACAACGAGACGGGCGTGCTGTTTCCGGTTGAGAAGATCGCTGAAATATGTCGCCGGAAAAGTGTGCTTTTTCATACCGACGCCGTGCAAGCCACCGGGAAAATCCCGATGCGCCTGCGCAATACGGCGATCAATTTTCTTTCGCTTTCCGCGCACAAATTTCATGGGCCAAAAGGCGTCGGCGCGCTTTATGTCAACAGGCGAACCCGCTTCAGTCCGTTGATCGCTGGCGGCGGCCAGGAAAATGGTCGCAGGGGTGGAACGGAAAACGTGGCGTCGATTGTCGGCCTTGGGAAAGCAGCCGAACTCGCCGCGAAATATCTCGCAGACGGGAAATGCAGCATCCAGTCCATGCGCGATCGATTTGAAAAAGCGGTGCTCGAAACCGTGAGCGGCGCGTCGGTGAACGGCGCGGGCGCGCCGCGGATCTCGAACACGTCGAGTCTTTCGTTTGAAGGAATTGAATCTTCTGCGGCGCTTCTGCTGCTGGATCGACATGGCATCTGTTGCTCGGCCAGCTCGGCCTGTCGGACCGGTTCACAGGAGGCCTCGCATGTGTTACGCGCGATGAATCCGAATGGCGACGGCGCCCGGCGCAGCCTGCGTTTTTCATTTGGCCGGTTCAACACTGATGCGCAGATCGATCGCGCCATTGGAATTGTTCCGAAAGTAATCGAGAAACTGCGTGCAACCGCGGCGCCACGGGCGGTCGCCGCGGCGACCTAATTCCGGCGCCCTCGCTGAAATTCTTGTGTCCAGTCTGGTTGTCGGCCCACGAAACACGCGAAAGGACGCGAAGAGTCTAGAGCACGGTGCCTAACCTTCGTTTTCGCGTCTATTCGGATTTCGAATTTGTGATATTTGATTCGTCTGCAACTACCGCGCGGTCGACATGAACAGTCTTGTGCGCAATCATAACAATCCGTGATGGAAACACCACGTGATCCTGCTGCTTCGCGTTACGAGCACGTTGGGAAAGGGCTGCGCCGGAGCGATCTTGATCCTGATCCGATCAAGCAATTTGCGAACTGGTTCACTGCCGCGATTGAGGCCGGCATTCGCGACGTGAATGCGATGAGTCTCGCAACGGCCAGCCCGGACGCCAGACCGTCAGTACGGATTGTCCTCTTGAAAAGCTTCGATCAGGATGGGTTCGTCTTTTTTACCAATTACGAAAGCGAAAAAGGCAAGCAGCTCGACGCCAACCCGTACGCGGCGCTGGCGTTTTATTGGATCGAGCTGGACCGGCAGATTCGCATCAGCGGAAAAGTGGAGAAAACGTCGCGTGAAGAATCGCAGGCGTATTTTCATTCGCGTCCGGTCGGGAGCCAGTTGGGCGCGTGGGTGTCGCGTCAAAGCGAAGTAATCGACGCACGGCGCGTGCTCGACGCGCGCATGGCGGAGATGAGCGAGCATTTCGCCAACAAACCGGTTCCGTTGCCGCCGCACTGGGGCGGTTATCGCCTCAAACCGGATACGATGGAATTCTGGCAGGGTCGTCCAAACCGCTTGCATGATCGATTTCGTTATACCCGGCAGGCAGATAGCAGTTGGTTGATTGAGCGGCTGGCGCCCTAAGAAATGAGGAATGACCGACCAAATCCGAAATTCGAAATCCGAAACAAGCACGAAATTCTAAAAGGCGCATCCGCGAAACGCGTACTGCGTGAACACACCGGTGGAATTTTGAATTTTAGGCATTCGGATTTGTTTCGGATTTCGATACTCGGATTTCGAATCTCGTAGTTTGATGGCGTCGTTCCCAAATGTGACCAGTATTGTTCATGAAGAAGAATCCCGACACGAAGATCGACATTGTCCGCGGCGATATCACGAAGCTCGATTTCGATGCCATTGTGAATGCCGCCAACACCAGCTTGCTCGGCGGGGGCGGAGTAGATGGCGCGATTCATCGCGCCGCCGGCCCGGAACTGCTGGCGGAATGCCGGACACTCGGCGGGTGCCAGCCGGGCGAAGCGAAAATTACTCGCGGCTATCGCTTGCCCGCGCGATTCGTCATTCACACAGTCGGGCCGATCTGGCGCGGCGGGAAACATGGCGAACCTGAGACGCTGGCAGATTGCTACCGAAATTCGTTGCAACTTGCGGTGGAAAACGGAATCAAGGCGATCGCGTTTCCGGCGATCAGTTGCGGCGCTTACGGCTATCCGATCCAAGAAGCAGCGCAGATCGCTGTAAAAACCGTGCGAGATTTCCTCGCGACCAGCGGCAAGATCGACAAGGTGATCTTCGCTCTTTGGGGCGAAGACATTTACGACGCGTATCGGGAGAGACTCAAAAAATGACGAAGCACAAATGACGAATGACGAATGAAGCCCGAATGATCAAATGACGAAACCTGCCAGATAGCGCGTTTTCCTTCATTGGTATTTGGTCATTCCTTCGTCATTCGTCATTATTTACGCTGGTTATCTTCCCGCGGAGAGACGCAATCCCCCCTTGGCATGCGATTCCATTTTGTATGATAAATCCGAACGAAAACGAACTTACGAGGGACGAACCGCTGCCAACGCAAGTTCAGCCGGGCGAAGAACAAATTGGCTCGGGTGGGCGTGAGCAGTTTCGTCGAGCAACAAATAAAATTTCCACGGCGATGAGCCAGACGTGGGATGAGACCAGGGAGAAAGCGAGCCGGGCGCGGGAGCGCACCGAATATTTCGTGCGAGAAAATCCCGTGCCGACGATCCTCAGCGCGCTGGGCCTCGGGATAGCGATTGGCCTGGCCATCCGCTTCGCTTCTGCCAGCGAGCGAAAGGCAGAAATCGAAGTGAAATCACCGCTGGAGAAACTGAACTGGAGCATTCTTTCGCTGCCGTTTCTCTGGCCGCTGTTCAAATCGGCCAGGAAAAAATATGAAAGATCGGCCGATGCGATGGCAGATGCGATGAAAGACGGCGTCAAGCGGTTAAAAAAAATCGATGTGGATCGTTACGCGAAGCCGATTCGCAAACGCTGGAGAGCGTGGACGCGCTAAGCGCTGGCGGAATTCGGTAAAACCGATTTTGGGCTGCTCGGCGACAAATTCGTCCAGCCGCAACACAATTTTGGGAGCTTAAATGCTTTGCGTGCAGGCGAGCCGCAAGAGGTAAGGTGCCGCCCGAAAATACTAGTGCTCACCTCCTATTGGTGAGGATAAAGTTACAGGCGGCTTTTCAGCTTGCGCCATGATCGTCCAGATCTACGAGGTTACGACGCCGGAAGAGGCTCGCGCGCTCAGCGCAATGGGGGTCGATCATGTCGGCGTTCTGGTGGGCGATGGCTCGTTTCCTCGCGAGCAAACTATCGGGACGGCGCGCCAAATTTTTGCAACGATCCGCTCAGGATCGAAGGCGTCCGCCCTCTCGCTTTCCCACGATCTGGACCTGATTGCATCGCTCACCGCCGCGCTGCTGCCAGACATCCTGCATCTCGGCGCAGAGCCACAGCATCTCTCCTCAGCGCAGTTGCGAGCGCTCAGAGCTGAGTTTCCGGGAGTCTCGCTGATGCGCAGCATCCCGGTCGTTGACGAAAACAGCATCGACCTTGCTCGCTCCTACGAGGGGATTGCCGATTTCCTTCTCCTCGATAGCTACAGATCCGGTGATCGCCAGGTCGGGGCACTGGGCGTGATCCATAGCTGGGAGCTCGACCGGCGCATCGTCGAAAGTGTGCGCACGCCCGTCATCATTGCCGGGGGATTAGGACCGGAGAACGTCCGCGACGCTATCCGCGCCGCGTGCCCAGCGGGCGTCGATTCGAAGACCAAAACCGATAAGAGCGACGGAAGCCATACGAAAGATCTACAGAAGGTGTGGGCATTCGTGACAGTGGCCCGCCGCCTGAATTGCGGGACAATTTAGCGGTTCCGTTTTTGGTCACGGCTTGTCAGTAGTGCTGAGCTTGAGTTCACTCAACGGCGAGAAAGCAATTGATAAGATCGCTCAGCTCGCGTGGGTACTGCGCCATGAACGCATGGCCACCACGAGGGAATTGAGCGAGCCACGAGCCGGGAATTGCGTTAAGCAGCTTTAACGCATTCGAAGGCGGGATCACGATGTCCTCTATGCCTGCGGCGATTAACACTGGGGCGCTGATTTCTCGCAGCCGGTCGGCAACGCCATTTCGGTGCCACGCGTCCATTCGCCGCAGCCTGACGGTTGATCAGGTCGGGCGACAATCGGGCACGTGCCGCCGCGACAGTGCTCGGGAAAAGCAATGAAAGTAACCGACGCGCCTGCTCCTGAGGCGTGCCGGATATGTCGATGAGTTGCGACCACATCGCCGCCGAGGCGAGATCTGCATCAGCACCGCCCGAGTCGGTCGATAGCAAGACGAGCTTCTCAACGCGATCCGGATACTGCAAGGCGAGCGTCTGCGCGATGAATCCGCTCATCGACCAGCCCAGGACGCTTATACGCTTAAAGCCGAGCGTCTCAATCACACGTGCGGCATCACCAGCGAGTTTCGCGACGTCGAATGGCTTTCCGTCATCGGTCGAATCGCCGATCCCGCGGTTGTCGAGAAGGATGAGCTCGTTGCAGCATGCGAGGCCGTCGATGAACGAAGGATCCCAGTCGGAGCTCGTCGCAGCGAAGCCATTCAAGACTAGCAGTGGCCGCCCGCTCCCAGCACGACGATAGGCGATTTGCCCTCCATCGACCGAGACTTTCTCGAACGACTTACTGGGC
>QHOF01000094.1 GCA_003219335.1 Verrucomicrobiota bacterium
GGCGCAACGATGGTGCTCGGATCTTTGGTATTTGCCGCCGCCATCGCCGCCACGCTCATTCAATCTCTCGTCGCAATCGCCGCGAGCCTTGTCGCAATTTGCGCCGGTTTCTTTTCCATCCACGCCGCCGCAGTAGGATTACTCAACCGTAGACTCACATCGAGCCGCGGGCGAGCGAATTCGCTGTACGTTCTCTGCTATTACGCGGGAGGCGGAGCGGGCATCACCGCGTGCGGCTACGCCTACAGCGACTACGGCTGGAAAGGCGCCGTCGCCCTGGGAATTTCGGTACTCTTGCTACCTTTGAGCATCGGCCTAACGGAGATCACGCAGGAGCGCCGGTGGAGAACTAAGTTAATAGGGTCAGGTAGATGATACTGAGGCGTCAGTTCAATCCTCAGACAAAACAGACCGCCGGAAGAGCAAAAAGAGTCGCTCCGTACCTAAAGCCCGGCGGGCAATTGCTTAGCCTGGATACACTGCCGCCCGATAGCTGGACAGACGATAGGAGTCCGTAGTCTCTGTAAAGAAAAGCAGGCTTGACATGGTCCTCGCAGGTGATTGATATTGTGGTCGAGTTGGTTCAAAGGGTTTGCACGGTTGTACGGCTGACACAACGACTGACCTTGAGCGGCTTTATGACTAGGTCCCCCATAATAGAGGGAACATCTGACATTCCCACACAGATTTTCGAGAACTTCCTTCTGGCCCTTGGGGAAGCCAGCGTGCCACTCGAGTTGGTTGCCCGGCTTCGCAAAGCCCTCTTGGAAGAGCGGACCTTCACTCGGCGGGCGCTGACAGTCGCCGTCCTCGGAGAGGGGTCGCTGTCGTGATCCGGGTAGATTCCATAACGATCAAGGAATTTCGCGGCATCCGTGATTTGACCCTAGATTTCAAAGAAAAGAATTTCGCCATCTGTGGTCCCAACGGTACGGGAAAGAGTGGCGTGGTTGACGCTCTTGAGTTCGCCCTCACTGGAAATGTGTCGCGTCTTTCGGGGGAGGGAAGAGGAGACATCTCCCTCAAACAGCACGGCCCCCACGTAGACAGACGAAACGACCCAGACAAGGCACGTGTGACGGTCAAGGTCACGATCCCCAGCCTCAGTAAAACTGTCACCGTCGAGCGGAGACTGAAGACTCCGGCAGTTGCGCACGTTACGCCGAGCGATGCCGCAACGCTCGAAGTTCTCAAGCAAGTGAAGTCTCATCCTGAGTTCGTCCTCTCACGCCGGGAATTGATTCGGTACGTGCTTGCCACACCCGGCAAACGTGCTGAGGAGGTTCAAGCGTTACTTCATCTCGATGAGGTGGAACAGGTCCGGGTTGGTTTGCAAAAGATCGCAAACAGCTGCGAGAAGAAATTGGTCCCCCTTGGCACAGCGAGTATGCAGGCGCGCGATACCCTCCTGCGTGCGCTGGAAGTGTCCGAAGTCACAACGGCTATTGTGCTCGCTGCCGCTAATGCACAACGCGCGATACTCGATCTTCCCGCGCTTACGGACCTCACTGAATCAACGTCTCTCAAGGATGGAATGGCTACGCCACCGCCGGCAAAGCCACAGCGGATTCCTAAAGCCCAGGCCCTTGCGGACATCCGAGCCGCTCGCGAGGCGCTTGCGGAAATCGCCAGCGTCCCCAGCGCGACGCTTGTTGCTGAAGTGGTGGCTGATCTCAACGCACTGACCGGCGATCCGGCAATTGCGGCAAGTGTGAAGCAAGAGGCTTTCTATACGACTGGGATAGAGCTAATCGAGGATGGAGCATGCCCGTTCTGCGATACCCGATGGGACCTCGACGAACTCAGGAAGCATGTTCAGACCAAGATTGACCACTTGGAAGACGTCTCGCGCAAGCGCATAGCAGCAAAAACAAAAATCGCTCCGTTGATCGTGGCTCTCGGGAAAGCGCAGGTCGCAATTAATACTTTGGTACGTTACGCCGCGCTGGCGACGCCACCTGTAGGCTGCGACTCTGCTCGCGACTACAGCGTTAATTGTGGAACCGCAATCGAGAGGCTGACTTCCCTTCTACCGCTCGCCGAAAGTATCTCGGTTCTCACCAACGTGCCCAGCGTACCACCGGCCGTCCTCGACGCCATCTACGAGCTTGAGAATGTAGTCGCCATGCTACCTGACCCGACAAAGCAAGACGCCGCTCGGGAATGGCTCACGGTCGCGCAGGAGCGCCTTGAGGTCTGGCGCGAAGCGATGTGGAAACTAAACGCCGCCAAGCAGCAAGCTCAGACAGCACGGCAAGTATCGGACATCTACGCAACGACCAGTGACGCGGTACTCGCAGGGATCTATGCAGCTGTTGAGAAAGACTTCGCGGCGCTCTATGGATTCGTCAACCGCGACGATGAAGACAAGTTCCAGGCTAAGCTGATCCCGTCGATGGGAAAACTCGGCTTCGACGTGGACTTCTACGGCCGCGGCTTCTTTCCCCCGGGCGCGTATCACAGCGAAGGCCACCAAGACGGTATGGGCTTGTGCTTGTACCTCGCACTTATGAGATACCTTCAAGGTGACGGGTTCACTTTCGCGGTGCTGGATGACGTTCTCATGTCTGTGGACGCGGGTCACCGACGGGAGGTGTGTACTCTTCTGAAAAGGGAGTTCCCGAAAACACAGTTCATCATGACTACCCATGACCCGATCTGGCTGCGTCATATGAGGACCGAAGGGCTTACGGGGGGGCGGTCCGCGGTGCAGTTCAGGAATTGGAGCGTCGATGAGGGACCGACTCGGTGGGATGAGCGGGACGTATGAACAGAGATCGACGAACATCTGAAAGAAAACGACGTGCGGGCGGCCGCCGCGCTTCTCCGACACTACCTCGAGTACGCATCGGCGGAGTTGTGCCACCGACTGCGTGCGCCGGTGGAGTTTCGTGGCGACGGCCAATATCAGCTTGGCGAGTTGCTGCCGGCGGCGATCACGCACATGCGAAAGCTCCATATGCGCGCGAAAGAAGCCGCAAATTCGTGGAACCAAAAGGAGGTGATCGTCCACTTAGCCGCTCGCGAGTCCAAGTTTGCGCTGCTGGCCGAGGCCTCAAAAGCGGAACAGTGGCAAGTGAACGCCGCCGTACACTTCAACTCCTGGGATAATTTGGTGAAGAGGGACTTCGAACCAGTTGCCAAGGCGTTCCGGGATCTTCTTGGCGGATTCACTTGCTCGGATTGCGGGGAGTATCTCCGTGTGTCGCCAGACCGCGAAACTCCTGAGTCCGTCCGCTGCGAGTGCGGCAAGACGAACATCAATCTTCGAAAGAGGAGCGAATCGTTGGGGTCATAAGACTTCATCAGCAGAATCCCTAGTGACAGCAAAAAACCAGGCCTAACAACTATTGTCAAATCGAAATTGACCTTTCCTGACATTGGGATTACGTAATCAGCTTGATCCTTGTAACTGTCCCCCCGAGCGAAGTGAGGGTGCAAGACTAAATGCCACAAACAGCTTTCTGTCCCTATTGTCACAAAGCATTGCCCACAACTCCTAAACGTAAGGTAAGTTGTCCTTTCTGCCACCTTTCAATCTATGTTCGAGAAGGAAGGCCATGCACTCAAGATGAAGCCAGAGCCGAAGACTGGCTGAAGAAGCTTGCGGTGACTCGTGAAGCGTTCAACGCGGCGCGGGGTAGCTTCACCAACGAGATCGGCCATGTGCCGAAGGCTACAGATGTGGTCTGGCAACTCATGAATGGGCTCGTAAGAGGAACAAGAGATCATCATCAATTAAAGATGATCTACTTTCAAATGGCACTATTCCTGAAAGAAGAAGGAAAAGACTTTCTTGCAACTATGCAAGAGGCGATTAGGGCGGAATTGGCTGGATGGCAGAATGCTGCTGAGACAGGTTCAATCGACTGGAGAAAGACAAGGTTGCGAGTAACCACGTGTGGTACTGCATCCTGCAATGCTTGTGGCAAGCTGGAGGGAGCCACCTTTACATACAGCGAAGCGTTAAATCAAATGCCAATCCCGGTCAGAGACTGCACACACGATATTTCAGACGGTAGTCATCGGGGGTGGTGCAGGTGCTGTTATCGTCTTGTGTTTAACGCTTAACATCGCCTTGGAGAAAGAGCTGGAGAAAAAGGGAAATGAGGCTACACAATAATTACTCGGCCAAAATTCTTCATCCAAAATTGGTACAGCGTCAACGATCTTGTCAATTAACGACTAAGTAACTTTGAGATGATTCCCCGCTTAACCTGAACGCCATCGATATGCGAGCCAGTTTTACCAAGGAGGTTGGTTAGAGTCTTTTCGAATTCGCTCGATATGTCGGGCGCACCACTCTGGGCGTGCCCAATTTCGTGGAGTAATGTACCCGCGTATTCTTCGAGACTTTGAAGTTGGCTACGCTTGATTATGATGGTACCGGTTGATCCTTCCCAAAGACCTGACGCTTCAACGAAGGCATAGGTCTCGATTCTCATTGTCTCAGAGATCTTTATTTCCTTTACGTTGCGTGGCAAACCGCCAATGAGTGACACAATTTTTGGAGTAGCCTCATAGATTGCTCTCTCCGATGGGGTCAACTTGCTTGGCTTGACAAACCTAAACTCGAAGCTGTCATTCCAGGTTTGTTTGAATCGCTTTAAGTCCTGCATAGGTTTACCAGATAAATCGGACTGCCCCGAAATCTTGTCCCTAACATTTTCTGGTATCGTGACAATTTGGTAACCGGCGTTTTTTGCCTCATCGATGTACTTTGGTGCCTGCATAAGTTCAGAGGGTGTCAAAAAAACAACTTTGGAAACACTGTTGAGTATCTTGGTTGCGTGAACTGAAACATCGGTCCATTTCAGTTCATCGTGAAGAGTGCCTGTCTCAAAGTGTTTTAGGTCGTCAACCAGAGCTTGAGCGACAACCTTGCCTTCACAGGTAAGCAGAATTGATTTGATCCTATCAGAATATGCACTCCGACCGACATTGGTCCTTTCTCGGTTGAGCGCCTTTTTTATTGCCGTAGTGAGCGATGTAATATTGTAGGAAAAGAGGAAGTTCTCCTCCTCGGCAACTCTTACTCCGTTGATGAAAATGCGAGAAGAGGGACTGTTTTTGGACAGTACGTCGCCGAACTGGGTCTTCTCAAGAACTTTTTCCCCAGAGAATTTAAGAAACAGTGCTTTGGCCTTGTCGATATCGGTGGTCGAGCAACCGTGAAGAATAAAATCTGTTCCGATGAGTTCCGGTTCAGATGGAGCCGAAATGCAGGCGTGAAGAGTTACGATATCCTCAAAATCGTGCTTTTCCGACTTGTCGAGAGTAATGTCGCCAAACCTAGATTTAATAAGAAGCTTCAGTCCTCTACGGTCAAACGTAGCAAGCGCATCTTTCAGACCGACGCCAAATTTGCCGATGAGATTGGGATGGCTAAGTTTGTCTTCATTTTCTTTCTGCGTGAGATGTTCGTACTTCAGGCCACGTCCGAAATCTCTGATGTGCCAGGATCTCTGCTTGTCTTGGACAATCTCAATGTCTTTGGTCTTGGTCAAAAGTTTCTCATCGAGCGCGTTGGCTATAATTTCTCGGACTGCGTGGTAGATCTCCCAGTCCTGGAGCATCTTCTCAATGTTAAGGTCAAACTTCTTCATCGTACGTCACATTAAAATTAAGCACGACCTAAAATGCATTATTTCAATACCCGGTGCGGCAGCACCGAAGTGTCATTTAGTATCATCAGAAAAGGAAATCAACCGAGATGCTTCAACGCACGTTTGGGCGAGCACAACTAAAAGCTTTTAGTTCACTTGCCGTGCTGTCATCCTATGTCCGTCTTCGTCTATTGTTTGGTCGGAACTCAAGATTGTCTGACTTCCTCGATGCGTTGAATGTACCCTTGAGTCTCTTGGTCTAGGCTTGGTAGGTCGCACCTGAATGCATTCCTTGCAGCAATCAGCGTGGCAACTCCTTTCTCAAGAACTTTCTGTTTCGCGGCCTCGCTCTTTCGTTTGGCTGCCTTTTCGATTGCCATTGTGACAGTTCGCTGAGCCATCTCGCGAAACTTCTCGAGATACAGCTTGATCAAAAAATCCACGATCGCGGACCAGTCTGGCGATGTCGTGGCTGCATCCAATCCCATTCCGCCTGCACCGCGCCGGGCTACCCCCCAACGAGAAGCAAGCGTATCCAAGTTACGCAGGCCAGGAACGCATCTTGATACCCTTAATGCATACAGGAGGTGACACTCCAGAGAGTTGGGTGCAGTCATTATAACCTTTTGTTCCAACTCAGCAATTTGTTGTTCGGACACATTTCTAAAGTTCTGTGCAACTTGCAATGCAAGTCCTTCGATCATGGATCACCCTCCAAATGATCATGAATCACTCTCCAAATAAAGAAAGGGATCACTTCCCTTACCCGTTAGTTTAAACTTCCCATTACCCCAAGGCTGAGAGAATTTCCAGCTCCGCTTGGAAGCTGACATTAGTTAAGATAGCCAAACCTTCAAAAGATGAACCACCGTTCTCGTCTGTTGCTGCAGATTCATCTGTTCGCCTAATTGCCTAGAACTGCTTTATCCGATCATGCCCCACGACTACAGATAACAATACTCGCGTAAACATCGCTATAAATTTAAGTGGGTTGGCGTGTCCGCTCATTAATTCCCATGCCCTAATCACCCGAATACATTCAGTCAACTAAGCAATTTGCCCGCCGCCTGAAATCTATCTGCTAATGGGTCGTGTCTCATCGTGGGGTCCGTGCTTCTACGGCGCAAAAGCCGGGGTTAGATCATGCGGGGGAAAGCCACGCCCAAAGCCAACTGAGCAGTGCAAACCGGGCTTACAATAATAATAGCTTTGAGCCTGTGGATGATTCTAATCCTGGGCCTAACCTGCGTCGTTTACTTGTTGGTCTCCATGTGGAAGGAGAACCGTTTCGGCTGGCCACTCAGAGGCATCATCTGGTTCACCTTGGCCGTCGTAGGCTCCTATGCCATTGCCCTTGATCGCCGGATACGTTTAGAAGGCTCGATCGTTGGAAAAGGTCTCGCACCGTCTGGAAGCAGTGACATTCGGGTCGGAATGAACATGCAGATTACGGAAGTCAAAATCCGCCAGCGAACGAGGCCTTAGTTAAAGTCGATGTGAGGATTGTCTTCGACAACTGTTTTGCTGTCGACGATATCAGAATCATTAAAGGCCCCACGGGACTTTTCGTCTCGATGCCTAACAGAAAGCAGAGAGACGGTACCCACAGGCAGCTTGCTTATCCGGCCAATGCTGAAACGCGAATGATGATCCAGCGGGTGATACTGGCGGAGTACGAGAAATTCGTTGACGGAAGCGGATCGGTGCCAAGCGTTCGCTCAGCTTCCGAACGCCTAAGAGCACTTGAACAGCTCAAAACCGATGGCTTAATAAACGAGGAAGAATATAACACCAAGCGAACGGAAATTTTGGGAGAACTTTAGTTGCCCACAACCCGCCTTAGAAGATCAGCCAAGCGGTATCCCACGAGAATAATCCTCCTTTCAGCAATCCGCCTCGCGTTAACAACGTAGCCCACAGGAAGCACGGGAGCCGCTGCTACCATCGTACAGTCTTTATTCCTACCTCGCGTCGAGTAAACAAGGCGACCCAGCGGCGGCGTCGACCCGGCGACCCTGGGTTGTGCGGCTTAGACCACCGGCGTTTAGATACTTGTGTCGAAATATTCGCCTGTGGTGGAATGGGGGTGAGACGCATGACGGCGAGAGAGCATTGAGGCACGCTTCGAAGAGATTTGGTCTTATTACGCGGCCCGTTTGGGTGAAAGCATCAATGACGAAAGTGTGAAGACCGATACCCAGCCGATCCATCCTCGCCTACGACGAGACGCCATAGCCTTGCCATCTCGCTTTTGACGGGAGCCACCCTGGCCGTCCGGTCCAGGTACACACGGGGCACTGTAACGCCGAGACTAAGATGCGAGTGGCTCTCGTTAATGAAAGTATAATTACGCCCCCAGCCATACCCTTAAGATCCCCTCACGGCTTAACTCTCCGAAACCACTCAATCAACTTCTCATAAATCGTGGGAGCTGGACGTGTGTCCAACCACGCCAAGTCGGGATCTACCGTAGGTAAGTTAAATTGACGTGGAATCGCAATAGGCTTCCTCAAATTATTATTCATTAGGGCACTCAGAAGCGCATACCACTGATCTACGCATACCTTCATCGAATAACGAGCCTCGGCCGAGGCGCGAGCGGAATCTGCCAACCTGCGCCATAGATCTAAGTCTGCTCTCAATCGCCGTACCGTATTTACGAAGTCAGTACCCCGATCGTTTACTAATAGGCCCGTTACGCCATCCTCTATCAATTCCTGGCCACCGCCACGGGCGTGACGAAACCCAATGGGTACTAAACCGCAAGCCATCCCCTCTAGCATTGCTCTACCAAAGCCTTCCCAGTCAGATACCAAAACGATAACGTGGCACTTAAGCAGGTACTCATAAACCTTGTCGTATTCTATCGCACCAACCAGATGGACCGGCAGGCGATTGTTTTCGGAAAGAATACGTTCCACTGCCTTACGCTCTTCACCGTCGCCATAAATAAAAGCCTCAGTGCCGGGGACCTCGCGCACGGCCCTACAAAGAGCCTTAGTCAATTCAACTATTCTTTTCGCCTCCTCCGCCAGCCGGCCAACATAAGCTAGCCTTAACCTGTCGCGTGGCCTCTCTGCTACGCCGTTCGGAATACGAACGCCGCAGGGGATATATTTAACCGTGGTTCCCAGAGGATTTCTTTTTATAACATCCTGTTCAAGATATTGGGATACACACACAAGCGTCGGAACTCGATAATCCTTGTCGCCCAGAACGAATGGATTAAGCAATCCTCGATAGAGCGAGTGCCCTACCCCTACGTGACATACCCCTACGGTCGGAATACCGGCGTGTCGCAGCCACCTGGCCGCATAATAAGCAGCGGGAATGACCATATTGATCACGAACACATCAGGCGGGTCGTCGAATAGCTGCTCTAGAAGCCAATGGATTCTGTCCTCTGTGGTAAAAATTTCTTTTTCAGAACACGTCATGCAGCTAATGCCGCTCTCACGAAGTGAAAGGACCGTAGAGTAGATTTTCTCCGATAACGTGAAACACAACACTTTCACCTCTACCCCGCGTTGACGGAGGTCGGGTAGAAAATGACAAAGCCAGGTGTTCTGACCACCACTGAGCTCATCATACTCCCGAGTACAAAAAACTACCTTCACTTCTTTACCTCCGGCTTAGGAGCACGGGACATTTCTTTTTTTCCATAACTTCTTCACGGGCATGTCAGGAAGGTTTGGCTATCGATTTCGGCTCGAGAAGAAAATAGGTGCGATGACCGAGACTCCATTCATAGATCCCAAG
>QHOF01000489.1:0-2910 GCA_003219335.1 Verrucomicrobiota bacterium
TCGATGAGTTGATGAATCATTTTTTTTTCTGAAGAATCGCGTCAGTTACTCGCAATGCATTAACATTTTCCTTCACATCATGAACGCGGAACACGTCCGCGCCCCGCGCGCGCAACAGCGAAGTGAGCGCGACGCCCGGGGCGAGCCGGTCCACCATGTTCGGTGAACCGATTATCTTCGCCAGGAACGATTTGCGGGAAACGCCAACCACCAGTGGCCGATCGTGCGCGCGGATTCGCTCCAACTGCGCTAGCAATTCCAGATTGTGTTCGAGCGTTTTCCCGAAACCAATTCCCGGATCAAACGCAATCGCCATGGGATCAATATTTAAACCTATGGCGCACGCATATTGTTGTCGAAAAAAATTCGCGATTTCTTCAACGACGTCCTCGTATCGCGGCTGCATCTGCATTGTTCGCGGAGTTCCTTGCATATGCATGATGATGAATGCCGATTTCGTTTCGGCAACGAGCGGCAGCATTTGTTTGTCCCCTCGCCCGCCGGTAACGTCGTTCACAAGCGAAGCGCCCGCCTCAATCGCTGCGCGCGCAACCTCAGCCTTCGATGTGTCTATTGAAATCGGAACATCGACTTGCGCCCGTAGCTTCTCGATCACTGGAATCACGCGACGCAATTCTTCGTCTTCGGCGACAGGTTCAGCGCCGGGTCGCGTGGATTCACCGCCGACATCAATGATGTTCGCGCTTTCGGCAGCCATGGTCACGCCGCGCTCGATTGCGTTCTCCGCTGTGAAAAACTGACCACCATCGGAGAACGAATCCGGAGTGACATTCAAGACCCCCATGATCAACCCCTGCCGGGAGACATCGAAAACGCGATTGCCGATTCTCCACTGTTCCAGAGCCTCCGATCCATCTTGGGTGAGACTAACACCGAATGCGGTTTATTCGAAGGTCGGGCCAGGGGGACAGAGTCACACCCGTCACATCGCGACGTGGAATGACGAATGACGAATGTCCAATGACAAATGAATGACAAAATCCGAATGACGAAAAGACATGACCCAGCTTCACCCTGTTATTTAATCATTCGTCATCCGTCATGCGTCATTTTTTCCTGGCATATCGTCCCATCAATTGCCCCTGCGCGACGACATGACCTTTCATCGCCGCATCTATCTGGCCTCGCTTCGCGCCGAAGGGTAAATCCAACTCCCGATCCAGCGCGAAAATCTTGAAGTAATAACGATGCGTGCCCGAGGGTGGACAGGGCCCGCCGTAGCTGGATTTGCCGAAGTCATTCGTTCCCTGCACTCCTTTTGGCGTGCTTCCTTCCGCAATGGTGCTGGTTTGTGGAGAAATGTTCCAAACCGCCCAATGCGTGAACAGTCCGCTCGGCGCGTCTGGATCGTCGGCGATCAGGACAAGGCTCTTCGCTCCCGAAGGAACGTCCCCGATCTCCAAAGGCGGGCTGGTGTTCGCGCCATCGCATGAGAATTTTGATGGAATGTTCGCACCTTGCTGGAAAGCAGAACTTGTGATCTTCATCTTGGCTCCTCCTGCAGCAAACGAAGCGATCGCCGCCAGAAAAATCGCCGATGCCCCGGCAATAATCGCCTTTTGCATAGTTAGACCTCCGGTTGAATTCGCGTTAAGTCGATAAACCTGACAATATTGTTTCGCCCAAATGACCGTAAACGGACGTAAGATTCAGGAACAAATTCTCGCGCTGCTCGCCCGGAAAGATTACCGGCCGCTGAACAAGATCGAGATCGCTCGCAAGCTGGGCTTCACCGACACGAAACGAACTGCGCTGCGCAAAATCTTGCGCGAGCTCGAGCGCGCAGGCGAAATCGCGCGCATCCGCAAAAACCGATATGTTCTGCCGGCCAAGGCGGACCTCGTAGCTGGGAAACTGTCGATTCATCAAGCCGGCTACGGCTTTCTCACGCCGGAAACGGCGGGCGAGCCGGACATTTTCATCGCTGCGGAGAACATCGGAACAGCCATGCACGGTGATCGCGTGGTTGCGCGTATATCGCGCGATGTGCCCCATGACCGCATCAAAGGACGGCGCGAAGGACGTGTGATTCGAATCCTGGAGCGCGCTCACGATACGATGGTCGGCACCTTGCAGCGGTCGCGGAACTTTTACTACGTTGTCCCGGATGATCCGCGGTTTGTGCACGACGTTTACGTGCGGCCTGTAGCGACTGGTCAGCCGCAGACCGCCGCGTCGGTTGGCGATAAGGTTATTGTTCGTTTGGACGCCTGGGAATCGCGCCATGTTAGCCCCGAAGGAGAAATCATCGAAGTGCTCGGGCCGGCGTCGGCGCCAGGCATCGACATGCTCTCGATCATCCGCAAATATCATCTGCCTGCAGAATTTCCCAACGATGTTTTGGATCAGGCGCAGCGCATTTCGGAAAAAATCGACGCTCGGCAACTCGCGGAACGCGAAGATTTGCGCAAAGAATTTATCGTCACCATTGATCCCGACGATGCGCGCGATTTCGACGACGCCATCCACGTCGAGAAGACCAACAGCGGTTGGCGCCTCGGCGTACACATTTCCGATGTCGCCGCCTACGTAGAACCCGGGACAGCGCTGGACCGCGAAGCGCGCCGGCGCGGCAATAGCGTTTATCTGCCCGATCGCGTAATTCCGATGTTGCCAGAGCGATTGAGCAACGGCGTTTGTAGTCTCAATCCCGGAGTCGATCGGCTCACCCATTCGGTTTTTATTCACTTCGATAAACGCGGAGTGGCTAAAAGCGCGCGGTTTGCGCGAAGCGTGATTCGGAGCGCGCACCGGCTTACGTACAAGCAAGCATACGCGATTTTAATGTCGCCACCCCGCGACCGGTTAGGCGAACGGCTGCATCTCGCCTGGAAACTCGCCTTGGTATTGCGCAAGAACCGATTTGAACATGGCGCCCTGGATCTCTAT
>QHOF01000489.1:3116-4941 GCA_003219335.1 Verrucomicrobiota bacterium
GATCTGACGCATCGCCCTGAACTGCAGCGGTTGCTCGCAGCAATCCGTGGAAAAGCCGAAGAGCAAGCGCTCAAGGTGGCCCTGCTCAAGAGTCTGAAACGCGCGCGGTACGATCCTCAGCCGCTCGGCCATTACGGTTTGGCGAAGGCGAATTACCTGCATTTCACAAGTCCAATCCGGCGTTATGCCGATCTGGTGGTCCACCGCGCGCTAGGTAGGGCGCGCTCGCCGATCGCGCCGGACGGCCTCCCGCGAAAGCGGGATGCCTACCATCTCGACATGGCCGAAATTGCTTCCATCGCCGAGCACATTTCAGCCACCGAACGCAACGCAGCCGATGCCGAGATCGATGCCACGCAAATGAAGAAGCTCGAGTTTTTTCAACGGCAACTCGCGCAGCGCAATCCGGAGATTTTCCGTGCAGCTATTGTCGATGTCCGCAACTACGGGTTGATGGTGGAATTGCCGGATGCCCTGATCACCGGGCTTGTTCACGTCTCCTCACTGACGGACGATTTTTATTTGTTTGAACCCGCTCGGCGACAGCTCATTGGCAGACGATCACGCAAACGGTTCAGCGTCGGCGATGAGGTATCAGTTTTCGTCGCCCGGGTTGACGCATTCAAGCGGCAGGTGGATTTCGCAATTGCGCTTGCATCGAACACGTCAAGAAAAACCCGTCGCAGCAATCGACCGCCAGGCATCACTCATCGCGCGCAGTGAAATTGCGACTCCATTTTCCAGGCGTGCATCGCTCGGTTCGCATGCAAGCCTAGTTATATGAGATTAAAGACTCATCGCTTTTCGCTTATCCTTGCCACTTGCCTTGGCAGTTCTGGCGTTTGTCAAAATGTCACTCAGTCGTCGCAACTTTCGCCTCTGCCCGGAACTGGGCCTCTAAGACCGGCTACGGGGGAGAGCTTCTCGTTCATCGTAGCTGGGGACAGCCGGCCAGCCAGAGCGGATCTTCCGTTGCCATCGATTCCCGGAAAAATCTTTGCTCCGGCTCGGACACTCAATCCGGCGTTCATCGTCTGGACCGGCGATGCCATCTTTGGACTCGACGATGCTCACCCTGCTGTCATCAGCAGACAGTACCAGGCCTTCTTCAAAATCGCTCGCCAGGCTGGCGTTCCGGTCTTCATGGCGCCAGGGAATCATGAGATGGATGTCAAGATACCAATACCCGGCAGCAGCGCGATAAGAGAGATCGGAAGCGCGCAAATGCAGGCGCTCTATCGCCAAAACATGAAACTGCCTTCCGACGCGCCTCTTTATGGCGCTTTTCGTTACGGGAATTCACGATTCATTGTCCCGGCAGCAAGCGCTCGCCACACGCAAGAGTCGGCGCAGGAGGCGAGGTAAATCTCGATCCCGGGTTTATTACCGCTGCGCAGTTTCAATGGCTGAAGCAGGAGCTCGATGCAAACAAGGCCACGCATACCTTTGTTTTTATGCATCACCCGATCAAACCGAAGAAGCCAGACTTGGGAATGAACCGCGAGAATGCACAAAGTTTAATCAAGCTGTTCAGCCGTTATTCGAACATCTCGTACGTGTTGGCTTCGCACGAACATCTCTATTACAACCCGCAGACCCGCGATACGACACTACCGCCGAGCCGAACCGATCCGTCAACGGACCCACCGTTTTATCTCGTTTCGGGCGGAGCAGGAGGGCCGCTTGAGGGGACGCCAAAAGCTGGCGGCTTCTATCATTATCTGGTGTTCGCAGTTCATGGCGATCACGTACAAGCACGGCTTCTAAGACTGCCTTGACGATGTGCGGGCGAGCGGACGAATCCTCAACTGGAAACAGCGCGTTT
>QHOF01000489.1:4994-7684 GCA_003219335.1 Verrucomicrobiota bacterium
TGTCCTTAGCCGGAAGGCTATGAAGGCGTGGAACATCAGCTCATGAACGGTTCACCCGCTCTCCAAAACTCCAACGGTGGCGCAGAGTTGGCCGCAGAGAAAGCTGCGCCGCACCTGGTGGCGAACGCGAAACCAGCGGGGCGATCGCGCACGACGAATCAGCGAATCACCGGGACGCAAGTTACATTAACAACCCCTTGCTCGGGTTTCCTGGGGCAATCGCGAACGATACGAATACCTCTGTCGGCTTCAATGGCTTCAACCAAGGGGTTCGGTGGATTCCCACGTCCAGCTACTTTGGTGCGTTTACAGTGGAGGCGTGGGTGAAGGAAAAGCAGGTCCGCCCGGTCGAGACCTTCTTCAACACGCGCACCAAGACGGGCGAGTTCAGCTTCGACTTCAAGTTCGACACTCTCGCAGGGAAAGAGATCCACTTCGACGTGGGAGATGGTACCAAGTGGCTATCGACGAGCGCCGTGCCCTTCGACTTCAAGCGGAACGTCTGGTACTACGTCGCGGCCGTGGTCACTAGGAGGGGTGCGACTTACTACGTCGATGGGTCCGCGATCGGCTCGGTAACCTACACAAGGTCGAGATCGGCACGAACACTCGATACGACAGTGAGTGGTTCGACGGGGCAATCGACGAAGTGGCGGTTTATAACTACGCGCTCACTGCCGACCAGATCGCCGCGCACTACGCAACCGGAACCGGAAACTAATAGCAGCATCGTCCCTTGGTCGGTAACCTTCTGCGCTCGGCGCAGCTCTCAAAGAGCAGGCCGCGCAAATTCAAAAGGTGAGCGCACAGCTCGCCGCAGCGAGTCTGTCCGATGGCGGACTTGAAGTGAGCAAATTCGCCACAGGACGAATCCGCGGTGGCGGACCTGCACCGCAAATGGTCCTCGACAATCGGTAAAGCTGCCGACCCGAGTCAAGCACACGTATTTGGCGACGGGCCGGCACGCTTTCGCTTTCATCGCTTCAATCCCACATCCTTTTAAGGTGGCGCAATAAATAGCGCCGCTGTCTTGTACCTAAAAACGGGAATCGTTGCCCAAAAAGCAAATCGGAAGAGACTTTGTCCGTCGTCATGCGTTTATTTCAGAGCATGGCGGACAGACTAAGCAAACAGCCCGAGAACGTGCCCGGCCAGTGGTATGTGGACACGAGCTGCGCACTGTGCCGGATGTGTCTTGAAGAAGCGCCAAATCTCATCACTTACGATCGCGACGAATCTGCTGTTCATTTTTTTAAGCAACCCGAAACACCCGAGGAAACCGCCGCTGCAGAGCGCGCCATGGAAGCTTGCCCGACGCTCGCAATCGGAAATGACGGATGAAATTTGCGACCCCGGGCGATGCCGCTTTTGTCATGTCGAGCGGAGTCGAGACATCTGTCAAAGTTGAACGCCAGATGCGCATAACAGTAAGAGATTGAACTCGTTCGTCTCCCGACTCCCTTGCCGCTACCCTCGCGGCATAACCGTCCATGTCGCTGGTCCCCCTCGCTCCATTCCTCGAATACGCTCCGCTTCGCTCGGAATGACCAGTCGCTAGATTTGGCGATGAGCATAGATTGGTGTAAACAAGGCGCTTAATTTTCCTTATGACCGAAGCTACCATTACCGTTGTCGTTTCTGCCGCCACTCCCCCGCGATACACACGGGCAAACCCGTTTCCTGCTCGCATGCTCGTTAATCGCCGCCTTAGCGGTCCGGAGTCCGAAAAGGACACACGCCATTTCGAACTCGATCTGAGCGGATGGGGTTTAAACTTTGAAGTGGGCGATTCATTGGCAGTCTATGCAAGCAATGACCCAGAGTTGGTCGATGAAATCATCCACACGCTCGGCGCGACCGGCCATGAAAAAGTCCCGCGACCGAAAGGCGAAGCAACGACATTGCGCGAAGCGTTACTGCAGGATTACAGCATCACGCAGCCAACGCCCAAGTTTTTGAGGGCCATTGCCGAGCGAGCTTCTGCTGCGCCTACGTTGAGGTACCTTCTCGCGCCAGACCGCAAACAGGATCTCGAGACTTACCTGTGGGGCATGGAAATAGTCGATTTCCTTCTGGAACATCCTTCTGCCCGTTTCGCGCCGGAAGAATTTGTCGCTCTACTGACGAAATTACAGCCGCGGCTTTATTCAGTGGCGTCGAGCTTAAAGGCGTACCCCGAACAAGTGCATTTCATTGTGGATGTCGTCCGCTATGAGAGTCATGGTCGCGTGCGCAAAGGCGTTTGCTCATCTTTTCTTGCCGAACGCGCTGATGACGTGCCGGTGCCCGTTTTTCCCAGTGTGGCAAAACACTTTCATTTGCCCGAGGATCCTGCGACTCCGATCATCATGGTTGGGCCCGGAACCGGAGTGGCGCCCTTCCGCGCTTATCTGCAAGAGCGAAAAGCCACCGGAGCAAAGGGGAAAACCTGGCTCTTCTTCGGATCGCAACACGAGAGATGCGATTTTGCCTACGGAGACGAGTTCAAGGCGTTTGGGAACGAGGGACCACTCACGCGGCTCGATTGCGCCTGGTCACGCGATCAACCCCAGAAGATCTATGTCCAGCATAAGATGATGGAAAACGCGGCCGAAATTTGGAAATGGATCGATGCCGAAGGCGCTCACTTTTTCGTGTGCGGCGACGCGCGTCGAATGGCCAAGGATGTGGATGCAACGCTGCGCAAAATC
>QHOF01000095.1 GCA_003219335.1 Verrucomicrobiota bacterium
CCTGCAACTTTGCGATCGGCGCCCGTGAGATCGCCCAGAGCATCACGTCATGGTTGGCCAGGTGAACCACGCAGCCGTTGAAGCCGTCCGCGATCGCCGAGCAGGACGGACAGCCTGCTGTGTAGTCGGGCCCGAACATGAAGTGGTAAACGAGAAGCTGCGAGCGCCCGCGGAAGAGATCTTTCAGCAAGACGCTCCCCTCGTCCGTCTCGAATGGATACTCCTTGTCGATCCGAACCCACGGCAGTTCCTGCCGCCGCCGCGCCAGCTCGTCGCTGCCTCGCGTTAGTTCCTTCTCGGCCTCAAGTAACTCTTTGCGCGCTCGCAGCCACTCCTCGCGTGGTGCCACTTTCGGTGTTTTCTCTTTGTTCATATTTTTCTTTATGATGTTCTTGCCAGAGGGCCTGCTGCTTTTCTATGGTGATCAGTATTGATCGTGCCGGCGAACCCAATCCATCGTGAAGTCGAGCTTGTCTTCGTCGCGACCCTTCGGCACGAGATCGAGAAAATTGTAAGCACCGACCAATAGGTCGAGCCCGCGCGCATACGTGGAATAGGTATGGAAAACGTCGCCGTTTTCATCTTTGTATAACACGCTTAAGCCCGGCATCTCATCCCCGATGAGATCGTCCGTTCTGTAGTTGTAGAACATCTTCCCCTTCGTCTTTTCCTCCTCTGTGGCCGAGACATGATAGTCGAAATTGAAATCGTTACCGTACGACGACAGCCATTTGAACCGCCAGCCCATGCGCTTTTTGTACGCCTCGAGTTCGGACAGCGGCGCGCGAGAGATGACTACGAATGTGATGTCGCGATGCGGAAGATGCCAGTTTGCGCCGTCAAAATGGTCAGCCAGATACGAGCAACTTTTGCAACCCTCCTCCCAGCCAGGGGCGAGCATGAAGTGATAGACGATTAATTGACTGTGACCTTCGAAGAGATCGGCCAGTGTTTCCTTGCCATTCGGTCCTTCGAAAACATATTCCTTTTCGATCTTGACCCAAGGCAATTCGCGCCGGTGTTTGCTCACTTCGTCGCGTAACCGCGTTAGTTCCTTCTCGCGTGTGAGCAAATCCTTGCGCGCGACGAGCCACTCAGCTTCTGACACGATTTTAGGATTCGTTTCGCTTGTGCTGGTTTTCGGTTTCACTGTTTCGGTTTTCATCTTGTCTTGTTTCGTTTGTTTGATGATTTCGGTCGGGTTTAGAAAAGAATTTCTTCACGATGAGCGCGCTCAACCCGCCGGTTGACGCTGCGCCCGCCGCGATGAATGCCAGGTTCGCAAGACAAACCGGGCACATGCCACGCCTCCGTTGTCGACGCGCAAGCCGCGTTTCGTTCAGACCGTTGCGAACTCTGCTTCGCGCTTGAGTTCGCTGACGAGCGGACACTCGCCCGCCACGGGCCTGACTTCCACGAGAATGCCATAAGGCAGACCTGGGCATTCCCTGGCGATGGCTACCGCTTCATCCATTGTGGCGACGTCGAGCAGAAAATAGCCGCCAATCGCCTCCTTTGATTCGGCGAATGGGCCATCCGACACCACGCGGTTTTTGCCTGAAACGATTTTGCCCTCGCGCTCGAGCGGGTTGCCTGCGATGGCTTTGCCTTGCTCGGTCAACCGCTGGAACCAGGCCATCCATTGGTCCGTCACTTTCTGTGTTTCCTCAGCCGACAGGTTTTTGTGCCAGTCGTTTCCGCGAAACAACAGCATGTATCCGTTTTGGTTTTGTGTGTTCATATTAGTTTTAGTTGATGGTTGATTGTTTTTGTCGCTTTCAATACTACGACGAACGAGCTGTCGCGTTCTGGACAATTATCTGAAAATTTTTGTCGGCTAAATATTTTCCATAGCGCAGGATTCGAGTCGCCGCGAGAGAAACACGCGCTCCGGCGCGGTTCCGGCTAATTCGAGCGCTTTGCGAAATTCTTCGGCAGCAGCTTCGCGATTGTCCAATCGCATCTCGAGCTCACCAATGACAGCGTATAACAGGTAATACGAATCCAATTTTTCACGGTCGCGAATGTCGCGCACTGCTTCCAATCCTGCTTCTGGTCCGTGAACATTTGCGACGGCCACCGCGCGATTTAGCGCGACCACGGGCGAATCATCAAACTCCATTAGCCGATCGTAGAGCGACAGAATCCTGGACCAATCCGTTGATTGATACTCCACTGCCGTGGCATGGCAGGCGGCGATGCCTGCTTGAAGATGATATTCGCTGATCGCCTCACCCGCAGCCGATTCGCGCAGGTGCGACATCCCGCGCGCGATCATCGCCTGGTTCCATCGCGTGCGATCCTGTTCTTCGAGCCGAAGCAAATTTCCTTGGTCATCTTCGCGGGCCGGAAGCCGCGCAGCATTCAACAGCATCAGCGCGAGCAACGCATGCGTCTTGGGCTGATTCCCGGCCTGATGTTGCGCCAGTAATTCCGTGAGACGGATCGCCTCCTGGCAGAGATCTTCGCGCACGAGCTTCTCTCCACTGGACGCTTTGTAACCTTCGTTGAACAGCAGATACAGCGATTGCAGCACGCTATCGAGCCGCTGTGTTAGTTCATCGCCGGTTGGAATCTCAAATGGGATATGCGCCTCCTGAATCCTCTGTTTCGCGCGGGTCAATCGCTTGGCGATCGCCGCCTCGCTCGTGAGGAAAGCGCGGCTGATTTCAGTCACACTGAAGCCGCAGAGAGTTTTCAACGCCAGCGCGACCTGTGCTTCCGGCTGAATGACCGAATGACAACACATAAACATCATCCGCAATCGATCGTCGGCGATTTCATGCTCAGAAAAAATCGCAGCGGCAGATGTGGCCTTACTGCTCTCCATCAAGCGCGCGATCTCGGCTTCTTTCGAGCGGAAAATCTTTTCCCGCCGGATCACGTCGAGCGCGAGATTTCGCGACGCTCGCATGATCCACGCAGACGGATTTTCCGGAATCCCGCGGTATGGCCAGGTTCGTAATGCGCGAGAGAGTGCTTCCTGCACCACGTCTTCCGCCAGGTTCAAATGCTCGATCCCACAAATCCGGGTCAGCGTCGCCACCATCTTGCCTGCCTCATGACGAAAAAGATGCTCGACCAATTGGGACACGCCTGCTGGTTCTTGCATGGCAGCTTCAACACTACCGCTGTGCCATACGCTCGATATTTGCAAAGGCAACACGCGATTATTTGACGAGAATGTTTGACGCAATACGGTTGGTCTGCTCTGCTCCGGCGATATTGCAATGTCAACAATCTCGGCATGACTAAACAGCAAAAATTCGTTGAGCCGGAGCAGTTCAGTTTTAAGGACGACGGCGTTTTCCCGAATAGCGTCCTGCCATTGTTATTGTATCGGCAAGTGCTCGCAACAGAGCCAGGGGATGGGGCCTCGGTGCTTGAACAACGTCTTGCTGAGAACGACTGGTGCAACTCGTGGCGAGACGGCGTTTATCCGTTCACGCATTATCACAGCACCACTCACGAGGTTCTTGGAATTTATTGCGGCTCTGCGACCCTGCGCATCGGCGGCGAACACGGCAAGGACGTCGAAGTGCATGCCGGGGACCTTGTTGTCATTCCAGCCGGAGTGGCGCATCAGAACATCGGCGCCGGCGAAGACTTTGCCGTTGTTGGCGCTTACCCTGATGGTCGGGACTGGGATCTGCTTCGAGGCCGGCCAGGCGAACGCCCAACAGCCGATCGCACCATCGCGGCTTTGCCAATTCCAGATAATGATCCGATCTACGGCGCCGAAGGCCCACTGCGGCGGATCTGGAAAGCGTAACACAGCCATCCTGGCTGTTACGTGGTGCGGGCATCCTTCCCCGCACGGCCTGCAGGCTCGGAAGCCTGCGCGACTGATCAGGCAAGATGCCTAAGCTACCAAACATCGCGCCGGGATCGAAGCAGCGTAATGTTAGGAGATGACATCAATGCAAACTTCCGCTGCCGCAAAATTTCGCGCGCTACACGAATCCGGCTGCTTCGTGCTTCCAAACCCGTGGGACATCGGAACCGCAAAATATCTGGAGCGCCTCGGATTCAAAGCGCTCGCCACGACTTCGGCAGGGTTTGCGTTTTCGCGCGGCAAACCCGATGGCGCCGTTCCGCGTGACGAAATGCTTGCACATATTCGGGACATTGTTCAAGCAACCTCGCTGCCGGTTAACGCAGACTTCATGGCTGGCTATGCCGATGACCCCGAAGACGTCGCGGCAAACGTTCGACTCTGTCTTGCAACCGGCGTTGCTGGTTTATCTATCGAAGACAGCACAGGGCGCACCGACGCGCCGCTCTACGAGAAGAAGCTGGCAATTGAGCGAATTCGGGCCGCGCGCGCTGCAATCGACAGTTCGGAAATCGGTGTCGTGCTAACTGGTCGTTGCGAGGCGTGGCTGCTGCGCCATCCCGATCCGTTGCGCACTGCACTCGACCGACTCACCGCGTACGCCGAAGCCGGCGCCGATTGTCTCTACGCGCCGGGCGTCAGTAACCCGGATGAGATCGCGCAGATCGTAAGGACAGTCGCGCCGAAACCCGTCAACGTCCTTGTCTCCGGGTTCAATCATCAGCTTACAGTTTCCGAACTTGCTGATCTCGGTGTGCGCCGCATCTCCGCCGGTTCCGGTCTTGCGCTCGCTGCGTGGGGCGCATTTCTCCGCGCCGCGCAAGACATCAAAACAAACGGCACATTCAATCTCCTGGCCGACAGCGCTCCTTCCGCCGATTTGAACGAACTGTTTCGGGAAAAATCATGATTGCTATCGTTGGTTCCAATAACTCCACCAATACGGCGATGCTTTCATGCTACCTGACCGCTTCTTCCTTCTTGTTAACCCAGCATGCATCCTACTGCTGAAAGCAAGCTCGTCCTCACTTGATTATAGCGGCCAAGGCGTCCAGTTTCGGACGGTAAACAGCTTGCTCGTCAGGCGAGAGGCTATCGACGCTGTGAGCTAGCAATGCGTGCGCCTGCGCACGGCTGATCATTGCTTCGCTTTTTTTCTTTGCCGCGTCGCTTAATTCTGCGTCCTGCAGAAGCAATTCCGCCAGCATCACCGCACGGACGTGTTGTGTACCGCCGCCACTCTCGAGCAATTGGAGTATTCTTTCCGGCGAAGATCGCTTCACGAGGCTCAGCGGCAATCCAACGCTTTGCAGACAGACCGCCTCGACTTCCTTAGCTGCTTCGGCATCCCGCCCAGTTCTGCGTAGGGCGAGGATTGAAGCGAGCATCTGCGTCACCTGTTCTATCAGCCTAAGAATGTAGTCTTGGGACATGAGAGTAGATGGATTTTCGATCTGGGCTACTGCAAGAACACAGCTAGAGCGATATATTTTGTGCGTTGTCACCCGACGTACAGGACGCTCCGCTCTTGGAGGGCTCGGCCTTGTGAGGTTTGTCAACACTCTTCCGATATGGCCGAGCAAGCAAGATACTCACTGCGAGTCCGATAGCTAGGCCGACGAGCGCGCCTCTGACTCCAACAAGCAGATAGTACGCCTGAGGGGTTAGGTGTATGGTTCGCCAACGTAATAAAAGGAAATCTGAGATCTCTCCGCCCAAACCCGCTACACAGACGATAATTGAAGCAACCTTGGCCCAGCTAGCATAGACCCGAGCGCGGGCGAAAAAGATCAGGGCAACGAAGCCGATGGGCAAGATGACTCCCACAGCCGATCGGATTACCTCTTCAGTAGTCATAGCGGATTCATGGGAGAATCGGCTTTGCTCCGGCTATTTAGTCCCAAACACCTTACGAGCGAGGCCGGCAAAAGGCAAGTTGATCATCCGCCGGTAAAGCAAGTCGAGACTCTCACAGTGCAAAGTCCGTCCGGGCACTCCAAATCGGCTCGGAGGAAGTGAAGCAATATCGATCATAAATCTTTTGGCCCAAAGGGGCGCTCGGTAAACGCGTTGATCAATTCACCAGCGCCCAGATTCCATCCGCCGTTCGCGCCCCATACACCAATCCCATCGTGCCTTCACGCCCATAAGTTCAAGATTGGAATTCCGAATCAATCAAGTCACCATGGTTGCATGAAAGTCTTAACTATTATTGCTCGCATTCTTCTCGGGCTGATCTTCCTTGTCTTTGGTTCCAACTTTTTCCTGCATTTCCTCGGGAACCCGCCACCGCCACCAGGCCTGGCGGGTGAATATTTGCATGCGTCTTCCGCCAGCGGCTACATTTACGTCATCGGCGCGTTCCAAGTTATCGGTGGTTTACTTTTGTTGATCGGGCGTTTCGTTCCGCTCGGCCTGACAATTCTCGGTGCCATGATCGTGAATATTTGGGCTTTTCACATTTTGATGGCGCCCGCGGGTTTTAGCCCAGCAATCGTTGTCACCATTCTCGAATTATTTCTCGTCTGGCGATACCGCGACGCGTTCGCGGGTATTCTGCGCGCCTGATCCGGATTATGAGTAATCAAAACAGCGACAAAAAACCTGACATTGTTGTGCACGGCGATGCCGGCAGCTTTAAGCAGGAAATTATTGCAGGGAAACATCGCCTTCTGGCTGATGAACCCGAAAGCGCCGGAGGCGGCGATGCCGGGCCGGATCCATACGATTACTTGCTAGCGAGCCTTGGCGTTTGCACTTCCATGACCGTCGGCCTGTACGCGCGCCGGAAAAATTTGCCACTCCAGACGATCAAGGTGTCGCTCTGGCATTCGCGGATTTATGCAAAAGATTGCGAAGAGTGCGAAACCAGGGAGGGCATGCTGGACCGAATCGACGTCGAAGTCGAACTGAGCGGCGCCTTGACCTCAGAACAGCACGCGAAGCTGATGGAGATCGCCGGTAAATGCCCCGTGCACCGCGCCCTCACATCCGAGATCAACATTCGGCTTCGAGCAGCCGAGAAATCGCCTGCACACGACGAGTGACGCAGGCGATCCTGTCTGCGTCGGCCCTTGCAGGCACGATTGCCTGCGTCACTGGCTCAGAGCCGTTGCTCTTCCAAGTCGTACACGTCGAACCAGTGATGTACCACTCGGTTACGCGGAACATACTGCTGGATGTAATCCTCCATGAACTCCTGGAGTTCGAGAGGCAAATCGCTCAGATGCAAATCGCGCTCCTTATTATTCCAAGCGATGATCTCAGCGCGTGGGCGTTTCCTGGCGTGTTTGCCGATCCACGCTGCGATCTCATCGTCGGTTGCGCCAGTAGCGACTAACGCCCGGAAGTCGTCGTAATTAATCTCAGCAAATTTTAGCCAGCGCTGATCGAGCGGGCAGTTGGAATGGTATTCGCCCTCCCAGCCAGCGAGCACGGCGCGGCATTTATCCACCGCCCGCGCCGCCAACACGTAGCCGGCCAGCGTTTCACGCGGGCTGCGCGGGAATTGTTTTCCATCCCGCAGGTCGCGAGCCAGCAACTTCACTTTTTCAAGGTCCTTTTGCATATATGTTTCCTTTCTTAGTTAAGCAGGTTTCATGTTTCTATCTTTCGTGGCGTGTGCCTTCTTCGCTCTCGACCAGTCGTTTGAAATTGCTAAGATATTCTTCCACTCGTCGCGACAGACTGGGCGGATTAAAAATCGAACGAATCTTCAGCGTCACTTCCGTTTCTTGTTCGGAACGCGGTTCGAAGGAAACAACACCCGACATGAAACCATTCGATAAGGTGCGCCAGGCGATCCGGCGGCCGGGAATTTGAAGTACAATCTGGAAGAACCCCTGGGAATCGTCGCTCCCGCCACCGATCCAGGTGTAAGAAAAACGCGTGTTGTCAATCCTGCGCACATTCTGAAGCCGCGTGATGAACTTGGGCAGCTCCTCAACACGCGCCCACTGTTGATAAACCCGCCCGACAGGCGCCTTCACAGTGATCGATTTTCGCGCTGCGTTTATAGGCGCCCGCATCGAATTCGTCGCCTGCCTCGGGTCATCAAACGGAGAAGCGTCCATATTGCTCCCTTGCAAAAACGCGGCTCCACCCGTTTGTGAAATTAAAGGACCACAGGTTGAACACGAGCATCGGATCGTGACGCCGTCGCGAACGCCGAAACATCGTGCGCCATGCGCGGCGACGATTGGTTTGAAATTGTCTGGTTTTCATTTCTGATATTTTTCTCTATAGCCAAACGTTAGACACGCGCGCAATGGGCGACCACGAAGCGGTGGAAGGATTTTTCGGTGTACCTTGAGAGAGAGTCGATAACACCTCTTTCGAGGGAGGAAACAAGAGTGGCGCGACAGCGGCGGATTGTTAGACTTTCAACATGCGCACGCCCGATGACGCGACAACAGCGCAAATCCCGGCCGCGGCTTGTCCGGCAGCCGAGGATGACGAAACCGCGGCAAGATACCTGTTTAAACTATCGCGTGATGTGATCCTTTCGCTGGATCGCTACGGGAACATCCTCTGCATCAATCAGCGCGGCGTGGAATTGAGCGGCTATTCAGAAGTGGAATTGCGGAGCGCAAATATTTTTGAACGGCTGCTCCTTCCCCAGGACCGGCAGGCTGCTCGTCAAATGCTTGCGGACCTGGTGGAGGGCAAAGCGCGGGAATACGAACTGCGCTGGAGAGCAAAAGCGGGCGCCATTGTCCATTTCGACGGCGTATCGGTTCCGCGTCTCTCGGACAGTGGAGAATTTTTATCCACGCTCTGCACGTTGCGGGACGTGACCGAGCGCAAATACGCGGAAGAAAAACTACGCAAGAGCGAAGAGAAATATCGTGACCTGATTGAGATTTCACCTGACGCGATCTACGTCGTCGATGCCGATGGGATCTGTGTTTTGGGAAATCGCGCTGGTGCCGAGTTAGCAGGAATCCCGCAGGACGAGCTCGTAGGCACGCAGGTTAGCGAGACTTACCTCCCGGAAGAACGCCACCTGTTTCGAGAGCGGCTCGAACAATTGAAAGCTGGAGGCACTCTGCGTTTCGAGAGAAAATTCGTTCGCAAAAACGGCGAGATTGTTCCCGTGGAGGT
>QHOF01000104.1:0-15466 GCA_003219335.1 Verrucomicrobiota bacterium
CAAGCGACGCACCCAACGCGCCCATCAATGCCGCCACGGAACCGCCACCGGGCGCGGGCGAATCCTTCGACGTTTCATTGCAAAATTCTCGCAGATTCATTCTTAAAATGGAATTCCTTGGCTCAGCCGATTCGATCTTGAATTCAATCACCTTTTCTTTTGGATCGAAAGGCTTCAGTTCGTCCAAGCCTAGCGAGCGGATCGCAATCTCGATCAATTCCTCCTGGGAAACGCCTTCGGACCATCGCTGCTTGCGGAGAAAATAACGACCAGCATCCACCAGGCATTTCTTCGGCACCATGCCCACAATTTCTGAGCCGGTCACACGCATGCCGCGTTTGGCTGCGGCTTCGACACAGGCGTCGAATGCTACAGGCAACGGCGTTTCTTCGATGTTGGTCAGGTTCATCGAGACCTGCGCAATCCCGTACTCCTTTACGAACCAGCCGATGGCTTTGACGTGCTTCAGCATCCCGGGAATACGGACCGGTTCGCCGTTTGCATCCAGAACCGGTTTTCCCCACGGTGTGCCGTCTCCAGTCTTCACTCTCCCCTGCTCTCGCACATCGAACGCGACGGAGTTCGTGCGCCGCACCGATTTCGTGTTCAGGTTCACGTTGTATGCGACCAGAAAATCGCGGACTCCGATCACGGTCCCGCCCCATTTCTCATTGAAAACCGCCGGTCCGAAATCCGGTTTCCATTCTGGTTGCTTGATTTTTTCAAAGAACCCTTCGTACTCGCCAGCACGAATAACTGAAAGGTTCGAACGCGTCTTATCCTTCGCTGCTTTTTCGTAAAGATAGACCGGAATCTTTAATTCCTCACCGACGCGCTTTCCCAACCGATTTGCACATTCGATCGCTTCTTCCCAAGTCACGCCGCTCACGGGGATAAATGGGCAAACATCAGTCGCGCCCATACGCGGATGCGCGCCTTTGTGCTTGCGCATGTCGATCAATTCCGCCGCTTTTTTGATCGCGCGAAACGCCGCCTCGACTGCTGCGTCGAGTTCGCCGACAAAAGTTACCACGGTCCGGTTCTTGCTCGTCCCGGGATCAACATCGAGCAACGACACGCCATCCACCGATTCAATCACATCGGTAATCTGCCGAATAATATTCAGATCGCGCCCTTCAGAAAAATTCGGCACGCACTCGATCAGTTTTTGCATATCACTTCGGCTGATTACTAAGCCGACACGCAGGTTGCTGCAAAGACATCTGTGCCTCGCGTACGTGCGCTGTAGCCGGGATCGATGATCTCGGGCCCGCCGTTCCGAGCCGCGCTCTCTTTTACAACCGGCATCACCGATGCCGGCTACAACATCAATCCCGCGCCTGCGGCTGCATCGGGATGTCGATGCCGTGCTTCGCAGCAAATTCGATGGCTCGAGAGTAGCCGGCATCGGCGTGGCGGAGGATACCGGTGCCGGGGTCGCTGGTGAGAACGCGCTCAAGGCGGCGCTTGGAATTTTCAGTGCCGTCGGCGACTACAACCATGCCGGCGTGTTGCGAGAAACCGATGCCGACGCCGCCGCCGTTGTGAATGGATACCCATGACGCGCCCGCCGCGGTGTTGATCAATGCGTTGAGCAACGGCCAGTCGGCGATAGCGTCGCTGCCGTCGAGCATGCCTTCGGTCTCACGATTCGGGGACGCAACAGAGCCGGAATCCAGATGATCGCGTCCGATCACGATGGGCGCTTTGATCTCACCGCGTTTCACCAGCTCGTTCATCGCGATCCCAAACTCGGCGCGCTCGCCATAACCGAGCCAGCAAATCCGCGCGGGCAATCCCTGAAAATGAATCCGCTCCTCTGCGAGCTTCATCCAACGCGTCAGCGTTTGATTTTTTGGAAATAGTTCGAGGGCGAGTTTGTCAGTCCGCACGATGTCTGACGCCTCCCCGCTCAACGCGAGACCCAGCGAAACGGTCCGCGGCCTTCGCAAAAAAGTGGACGAATGTACTCCGGAACGAATCCGGGGATGTCGAATGCGTTCTTCACGCCGGCTTTCTGCGCCTGCGCGCGAATGTTGTTTCCGTAATCGAACGTGATCGCGCCTTTCTTTTGCAGCGCGAGCATGGCCTCGACGTGTACGGCCATCGATTGCATCGCGCGCTCGATGTATTCGTCCGGATTTTTCCGCCGCAAAACGAGCGCGTCTTCCAGCGACATCCCCCGCGGAACGTAGCCGTTCAACGCGTCATGTGCGCTCGTTTGGTCCGTCAAAACATCAGGAACAATGTCGCGCTTGACTATTTCCGGTAGAACATCCGCGCAATTACCCACAAGCCCGACAGAAAGCGGTTTTCCATCTTTGCGCGCCTGGTCGATGAACTTGAGCGCTTCGTCGAGTGAACGCGCGATCTTGTCGCAATAAGCGCTCTTCAGTCTTTTCTCGATCCGAGCTGGATCGACCTCGACGCCAAGAAAAACCGCGCCGTTCATGGTCGCGGCAAGCGGTTGCGCGCCGCCCATGCCGCCGAGGCCGCCGGTCAGGACGATGCGCCCGCCCAGCGATCCACCGAAGTGCCGCCGCGCCATGGCGCCGAACGTCTCGTAGGTCCCTTGCAGGATCCCCTGGGTACCGATGTAGATCCACGACCCGGCCGTCATTTGGCCGTACATGATCAGGCCCTGGCGCTCAAGCTCGTGGAACACTTCCCACGTCGCCCACCGCCCGACCAGATTCGCATTCGCGATGAGCACCCGGGGAGCGTCCGGGTGGGTCGTGAAGACGCCGACCGGCTTTCCCGATTGCACCAGCAGCGTCTCGTCGTCGGCCAGCGTGAGCAGGGTGCGGCAGATCATTTTCGAGTTCGCGCAGCGATCGCACGATTGCATCGAACGCATCCCAGCTTCTGGCAGCACGACCCGTCCCACCGTACACAACCAGTTGATCTGGATTCTCCGCTACATCCGGATCGAGATTGTTCATCAGCATGCGCATCGCCGCTTCCTGGTGCCACCCTTTGCAATTGCGTTCGCTGCCGCGCGGTGCGTGAATGATTCGTTTTCCACTCATACCTTTTCGTCTTCGCCATCAAATTCGCCCCGGCGAATCCATTCGGCAACACGCGCAATATCGCCCGACAGCGCGCGATCCCGTATCAGCGGCGACGCAATTTTCCGCAGCGCGACAAATGCGCGCTCGACGCCGACTCCAGCTTTCAACGGACGGCGATGTTCCAGACCTTCAGCAGCAGCAAGTAATTCAATTGCAAATAAATTTTCCGCGAGATCGATGATCGATCGCAGCTTCAGCGCGCTGGTCATTCCCATGGAAACGTGATCTTCCTTTCCACCGGAGGTCGTGACGTTGTCGATGCTCGCCGGATGCGCGAGCACGCGCGCTTCATTGACTAACGAGGCGGCCGCGACGTGCGCAGTCATGAAGCCGGATTCTACTCCTGGTTGTCGCGCTAGAAACGGAGGCAGCCCTTCATTTTTGTCCGGATTAACAAGGCGATCCGTCCGGCGTTCGCTCATGCCCATTAGATCGGCAGTCGCGATCGCAGCATAATCAAACGCCAGCGCAAGAGGCGCGCCGTGAAAATTGCCGCCGGAAATCACCTCTCCGCTCTCGGCAAACACAAGGGGATTATCGGTAGCCGACGCCGATTCAATCAGCAAAACGTCTTCGCAATGCGCTAAGGCACCGCGGACTGCTCCGTGCACTTGCGGCATGCACCTGAGACTGTATGCATCCTGGACGCGCGGGTCGTCCTCGAGATGCGACTGGCGAATTTCGCTGCCTTCCATTAGCGACAAAAGATGTTTGGCGACGGCTTTCTGCCCCGGCTGCGGGCGCGCATCCTGCAACCGCGGATCGAAAGCGGCAGGCGTGCCTTTGAGTGCTTCGAGACTCATCGCTCCGGCGATGTCTGCGACGCGCGCAAGACGTTTCGCGCGCAGCAGCGCCAGCCCACCCACTGCGTGCATAGCCTGTGTGCCGTTGAGCAAGGCCAGCCCTTCTTTTGCTTCGAGTTGCAGAGGCTTTAGTTGAGCGCGCCCCAGCGCTTCGGCGCTCGTCATCCGTTGCGCTTCAAAAAACGCCTCGCCTTCACCAATGAGGCTCAACGCCAGATGCGCTAGCGGCGCGAGATCGCCGCTGGCGCCTACGGAGCCTTTTTCAGGAACGACAGGATAGACGCGCCGATTGAGCATTTCACAAAGCAACTCGACGACCTCGCAACGGATCCCACTCAAGCCAAGCGCAAGAACATTCGCGCGCAGCAACATCATCGCGCACGCCTCGGCCTCGGACAGTGGATTTCCAATGCCGCAAGCATGGCTGCGGACAAGGTTCAACTGAAGCTGGCGTAACTCGCCATGCGGAATACGGACATCGGAGAGCTTGCCGAAACCGGTGTTGACTCCGTAGATCACCGCGTCGCGCGCAAGGATTTGTTCGATCACTCTGCGCGAGGCAAGAATACGCGGGCGCGCGTCAGGCGAAATGCGAACGGCCTCGCCTTCGAGAGCGACGGCAGCGAGTTGAACAAGAGAAATGTGTTCACCGTTTAGCTCCATTCACGCAGCTTAATGGGAAAACGATGAGATGGGAAGGGCAGCGCACATAGGTTACACACGTCTGCTGAGATGGATCAGACGAACGGAGAAAAGCAAAAGGCCAGGCCGAAACACGACCTGGCCTCTTGGGCGAACTCGCCAGATTAATTGACCGGATGCCGCATCTACTTCCCGCTTGGTGCCGGAGGTGGGGTCACAACCTCCTTGTGTTGCGCACAGGCCCCAAGTCCCAAAGCGGTAACCAGAACGGCTACGACCGCGATCGTTTTCAAAAATTTCAATCTATATCGCCTCCTTTCGCAGCAAGTTGCTCCGGTCTGTTTAGGCGGGGAACAACGGGGAAGCAATGCTTTTCTAAAGTTTTTTGATCACCACAAACGGGTGCCGGATTACTTCGCGTAACCGGTCGTTCCCGCGCTTGTGGTCACCGCTTCCTTCCTTTGAGCGCAAGCACCAAAACTCAAAGCAGTGGCCAAAACAGCCACAATTAAGATTGCCCTTAGAAATTTCAAATTATCTCGCCTCCTTTCGCCGCAAGCTGCAGTACCCGTTTGGGATCACACGGAAGCAACGTTTCTCTTAACTGGTTTGGATGTATCGCCGGGCGAATTTCATCCGGAAGCTCCAAGACCCTAATCCAAGTTTAGGAAATCATGCCTCAATTACGACCGGCGTGCCCTCGTCCACGAGGTCGAACAGTTCGACTACATCCGCGTTCCGCATCCGCACGCAACCGCAGCTGGCTGGGGTGCCGATTTTGTCTTCATGTTTAGTGCCATGGATGTAGATGAAGCGTTCGCGCGTGTTAGCATTGTGCTCGTCCAATCCGTCGAGCCATAAAATACGCGACATTACGAAATCCTCTGTCGGCGGAACCGGCTCACCGTACTTTAGCGGCACGCGGCTTTGAAAAATGGTGTCGCTCGGCATGTCGCCGCCAATCTTCTGCGCTACGCGAAAACGACCCGTCGGCGTTTTCATGCTTCCCATTTCTGTCCCGATGCCGAATCGCGAAGTGGACACCGGGTAGCAGCCGATCGGCGTCTCGTTCTCTTTCAATGTGAGCCGCTGATCACGAATTGATATGTGGATGTTCTTCATTCCCGTTTTCCGCTCGCGACAAATAGCCCTTAAAGCATTACAATCGAAATGCTCATGAGAGGTTATCACATCGCCGTCGTGGGCGCGACCGGCGCCGCCGGCACGGAGCTATTGCGCGTCTTGGAACGGCGAAATTTTCCCGTGGCAAGTCTGCGCGCAATTGGTTCGGCCCGCTCTGTTGGAAAATCAGTTTCGTTTCGGGATGAATCGATTCGCGTCGAAAAACTCGCCGACCAATCCTTCGACAAGATCGATATCGCTTTCTTCAGCGCCGGCAGCGATGTTTCTCGCGATTATGTTCCGATCGCGTGCCAGTCCGATGCGATCGCGATCGACAAATCTTCGGCCTTCCGGATGGACCCTCACGTGCCGCTGGTGGTTCCGGAGATCAACGCTGAAGATCTGCGCCGCCATCGCGGACTAATCGCGAATCCAAACTGCACAACGACTGTAATGCTGATGGCACTTTATCCGTTGCATCGTGCGTTCGCTGTACGCCGCGTTTTCGCAGCCAGTTTCCAAGCGGTTTCCGGCAGTGGCGCCCGAGGCGTAGAAGAATTGAAACAGCAGATACGACAAGCGGCGCGCGAGCCGGGATCGACGATCCCGGCTACAGTTTATCCTCACCCGATCGCGTTCAATTTGCTTCCGCATATCGACTCATTTCTCCAGAGCGGTTACACAAAAGAAGAAGCCAAAATGCAAGAGGAAGCGCGCAAGATCATGCATTTGCCGGAACTCTGTGTCTCGGCGACGTGCGTGCGCGTGCCGGTTTACCGTGCGCATTCGGTGGCTGTGAGCGCCGAGTTTGAGCGCCAGGTGTCCATAGAGCAAGCACGCGAAGTTTTGTCCAAGGCGACCGGATTGGAGTTGGCCGATGAACCGCAGAGCAATCATTATCCCATGCCACTCAGCGTGGCTGGAAAAGATAATTGTCAGGTCGGCCGACTGCGTGTGGATTGCGCTTTTGAAAACGGGCTGTCGTTTTGGGTATCAGGCGATCAACTGCTCAAAGGCGCAGCCCTGAATGCGGTGCAGATTGCCGAGCTCCTGTAGAGTCCGCTGTCTCAGCGGATTTAAGTGCACGACGAGCGGGCGACTGCGCTGAGGACAGCGCACGCTACAGCACGCGGCTTCGCTCCCCGTGTTGACCCCGGAATTACTGCGGCCCTGGCGATGGCGATTCTTTCTCTGCTTTTTTCTTTCCGCGCTCTGGCTGCGCGCCGCGCTCGGCTCTCGCTGGCGCGCCGGCCCTTGGCGGCCCGCCAGGTTGCCCATAGGCGCCCTGCCCTCTTTCTCTCGCGCCAGGCGGCGCTTCGCCAGAAGCCCCGGAAGGCGGCGGAGCGCGATGCTCGGGCATTGCCGGTGGCTGCCCGCCAGCGCGACCTTCATGCGATCCCGCGCTCGCCGGCGGTGGCGTACCGAATCGCTCCCTTTCAGGTCCTCTGCCGCGACCCTGCGGCGGAACATTCCCGGGAACACCCGCGCCCGGACTTGGACTCTCGCCCAACCGTCGCGCTGGCGGCCGGCCATGTTCTGCCGGTGGCGGTGTCATGTGGATCGCAGATGGCGGAGTCGGTCGCTCAGCGGGTCTGCCTGGCGGCGTTCCGCGTTCAAGCGGCGGCCGAGCACCGGGTGTTGGCCTAGCGCGGCCGGATGGCGGAGGCGAGAAGCGAGCCGACGGCGCCGCTGGAGGTGCTGTGGCGCCCGGCAGAATTCGCGCCGGTTTGCCTCGTGGAGTAGGCACAGCGCCCGCCGGACTGCCGCCCGCAGCGGGCGGACTCGCCCCTACAGCCGGCGCCGCGCTGCCACCTGGCCGCGCGGCTGCGCGTGTTGGCGGCGGAACGCTCTTTGGATTTTCCTTTTTAATCTTCTGTTCCAGTTCGGCTCTGTTAGGAACACCCTTCCAGCCGTGTTCGACCTTTGGTTGCGCAACTTTGGCCTTCACTTTGGGAGGCGTACCGGTAGGAGGCGCTTTGGCGATCTTAGGCGGTGCAGCCACGAGGAGCTTGTTGCCTTGCACCTTGGTAAGCGCCCCCGATTTAACTGCTGCGGACAAATCAGCGGCGGGCTGCCGCTCGATGGTGAGCCGTTGAATCGGCCGGCTCGAGTATCTGTTAACCACGTTGTAATCCGGGCCGTAATTATAAACCACATTATTTTGCACCGTGATGTTGGTCACGTTCACGGTGTTGGTGATGTAGGTAATGTTCTGCGTCGGCGGAAAGATGCGGTCCCGCAAAACCGGCTCACCGATAAAACGAATATCACAGAAGTTGTAATATTCCGGCCCGATATCGAATTGGATATCCACGGTTGCGCCGATTGGCTGTCCTTCATAAACGACACCCGGACCGCGTGGAGGCAAAGGCGCCCAGCCGATGTAATCGCCACCGGTCCGCCACGAAACCCAGGCCGGTCCCCAATCCAGATCGCTTCCCGGGAACCAGAGCCATCCGTAGTCCGCCAGGTCCGCCCAGCGACCATAGTGATAGGTCGCCCAACCGAAATCTTCGTAACTGATCCACGTCCAGCCGTAGTCCGTGTAAGCCCAGTACCCGTCTGTGTACGGGCGCCAATTCGGATCGCTCACCGCGATGTCTGGCTGCCAGCCGTAGCCGTAGCCTTCAACCTCGATCCAGTTGCCACCGGAGAGATTATCGTAAAAGAAATCGATCGATACGTCGACACCACGCGCCTGCGGAAGCGCAGACACCACCAATGCCAACATGGTTAATGCAAACAGAAGTTTTTTCATAATCGTTAGAAAAGGTTTACGAGGCGTTCGACTTCACTGACTCGTGATTTATTCAACTTCTGATTCGAAAAGTGAATCTGCGTCGCGCGTGTTCGACGGAGGTATGGCGCGACCACAGCTCGCTCGCCGTGGCGAGGACGCGCCGTCGATCCTGTCTTATTCTCGAACCATTGAATTAAGCGAAACTCCTTTCGAATTATCAGGAATTCGACCAAAAGATGAGTGATTTATCGCGTGGGCATCAACCTGGCTGATCCATTCCGCCGAAACAAGGAACCGGCTTGCCTGCGAGCTTCGAACTCTAGTAAAAGGGAAATGTGGGGACCAAAAAAATAAGACGCATATTTTTGATTGGAGTGCTGTGCGGGGTAATGATCACCGCCGGGGTCACCGTCGTTTTCGCCATTCCGGCCAACAGCGACCATTGGCGATGGGAGATCTGGAAACGCGGTGGCGCAGCCTGGTGTTACGACAAAACCGGCCATCTCAACTGGAAGTGGATGGTTGAACCGGTCCCCGATCGTCCGAGTCAGAAGCGACCCATCGTACCGCCGTCCAAGGTAAACGTTCGCAGCGAGCAGCTGTAGATCAAGCGCGCAACATTCTGAAGCGGAGTCGTAGGCTGTCTCAGCACCTGCACTGAGCGCGGCGCGAGGCTACAGCGCGGTTTCAGACGTTGGTTGCGGCCCAGAATTTGCCGAAGGCGCTGGGCCAGCTCCGATCGATGACGCTCTGTCGAGCAAATCTGCCCATCCGCTCCCGGAGCGCCGAATCCGTCACCAGCGCTCGAATCGCGCGCGTGAAGTCTTCAACGTCGTGTGATTTGGTGATCAGACCGTTGGCGTTGTCTTCCACTAATTCCTTGGGGCCGCCAGAATCGGAAACGACAACTGGCAGGCCGCTTGCCTGAGCTTCGAGGATGACGTTGCCGAACGTGTCGGTTGTGCTGGGAAAAACAAACACGTCTGCCGACGCGTACGCCGTCGCCAATTCTATGCCTCTGAGATACCCGGTGAAAACCGCTTCCGGCAAAGACTTCGCGAACGCATCGGAATACGGGCCGTGTCCGACGATGAACAGCTGGAGAGATAAGCCCTCTTTGCGCAGACGGCGGTAAGCCGCTGCCAAAAGATCGAGGTCTTTCTCCCGTGAAATGCGGCCGACATACAGAAGGCGAACCTCGCCGTTGCGGGCGCCGAATTTTTCGAAGAAGACCGGTTCGCGCCGAGCAGGATGAAACAAGTCGGTGTCGAGGCCGCGCGGGAGAATTTTCAATTTCGCGGGATCGAACCCGCGCTTGATCCAGCTTTGTCGATACTCTTCGGAATTAACGAAAACGGTATCGAGCTGGCCATAGAACCACTGCATGTAACGCCACGCCATGCTTTCAAGGAAGCTGTCCTCGGTAAGGATGCGGACGTATTGCGGGAAATCAGTGTGATAAATGCCGCTGGTTTGCAGGTTGAGCATCTTGGCCGCGAGCAGCGCGGTGAGTCCAACCGGTCCGGGCGTGCTGATGATAATTTCACTGAACCTTTCTCGCTGGATGTAGTCCAGCATCTGGAGAATCGGCGGGAAACTTAATTTTTGCAGCTCGTACTCCGGCAGCTCGAATTCGCCGATGGGTGGGAAGTTTTTGATAGGGATGTCGCATACATGCGGATTGTTGCGAGAAGTCACGACGATGAGTTCTTTCCCCGCAGTCGCTCCGGCTGCGGTCATTTTCCAAATGGTCGTTGCCACGCCATTAACATCTTCCAGGGTATCGGTGAACCACGCGCGTTTGCGATTTTGCAAAGCGATCGGAATTTCGCTGGTCAGTTCCTTAAAAATGGCCCGCAACCATTTTCGCGAGGGCGCCTGACTGTGAAACCCGTAGATGTATGGGGTGAGAACTACCAGGATCGGCGCAATCGCGCTCAGAGCCTGCATGCTCTCGACCATGTTGCCGCTGCTGATTTGCTGAACGAATTTCTTAAAAAATCGAAACGCGAGCTGCTCGGCGACCATGTTGGCCATGAGAAATGTGCGGCGCTCCGGTTCGCTGACTTCGTCCAGTTGCGCGGTGAGTTTTGCCTTTATCTCCGGCCGCGCGAAATAACCTGACAGCTCTTTCCATAGCGACACATTTGCGGGCTTGACGAATTCGAAAATTTTTCCGGACAACACGCCTTGCACGACGAAATCCATTTTCTCTCTGAGCGTGAACTCAGTCGGAGCGCGGCCCTCCATGAACCGCGAAAACATTTTTTCCAGCAGCGCCGCGCCCGGCCCAAGCTTTTCGTGGAATCGGTCCTGAATGAAGCAGGCGACCGTGTTGTAGAAACCGTGCGACAAAATCAGGGGCGTTCCTCCCTGGCCGCGCGGCTCGCATTCGCCGCTGCGAACAAATCCGAGAAATTTTTCCACAGAATCCGCCGCGGGTGCTTCGGTGCACGCCGAAGCGGCAAATTGTCCGCCGTGATCGTCTGAGCCGCCGACGAAAATTTTTTTCCACGGTTCCGCGTGTGTGGGTGCAAGATTGTGACGGGTTGCGAGCGTGTCGATCTCCTCTGGCGTCAGCTGTTTCAAAAGAGTCTGCGTGAGATCGCTGAGAAGCGCGTCGCGCAAGCCGTTGATGCCTTCGAAATGTTTGAAGAGAAGCATGAGCTGCTCGAGGTGCCTTGCCTCAAGCCTGCCGTTCACACTGTAGAGAGGATGCGCAACCGCGTGCGCGATTTGCGCAGCCTGAAGGTACGGTTGCAGGTCGAACACATTATCGCGGACGCGTTGGATCTCGCGATGTTGTCGCTCTGAGATTCCCCAAACCAGGATGTGCAGCTTGCAGGGGTCTTGAGGAAAATATGTCGTGACCTGTTCGCTGATGAAGGTGCGAGGCAAGTGTGCGATTTGTAGGCAACCCTCGATCGTATCATGATCGGTGATGGTGACGTAATCCATCCCATGCTTGAGCAGTTGCTCGTACAACTGCCCTGGGTCTGAATAGCTGTCGGGGAAATCGAACCGGCGAAAGAGCCATTCTTCCGAGCGCGCGCTGTAGCGCGAGTGGATGTGTAGGTCGCACCTGCTCACGGCTATCTTTGTTCAGCGATCCAGTCCTGATAGGTCGTAGCGGTTCGCTCGCCGCTGATTGCCTTAACAAAATCCAGAATCTGTTTCCAGATCGCCGGATGGGAATAATCGCGCGGATGAATGCTTATGCGCAAGAGCGGTTTGCTTTTCAGAAAACGAAACATCGCCGCGTTCCAGGTGCGACTGAGTGCGCGGCGCCATGGCTTGTGAACGCTATACACCAGCGTTCTTGCGGGAAATGTTTCTCCCGAGCGAAGGTCGCACACCGTGCGGAGGCGCGTCGTGTATTCCATCTGCGCGTCACGCGCCGCGCGTTCTGCTTCATTGCCAAGCAACCATGCCGGCGCCACAAACCCTCGGGGCTTGAGACCGTGTGCGCGGAATTCATCCCGTGCAGTGGTGATGCGGCGCAAAGCCTCGTCATAACTCAAATCATAAAACTCGCCCTCGTTTTGCGTGTAGAACCTTGTTAGGAACGTGTCGTGCAGCTTTTCGTTCGGATGGCAGGGGCGTTCGTGGAAATAGCCGTGGACGACGATTTCATGGCGGTCTGCCTCCAGACGCCGGAGCCACGACACAAATTGCCCGTGTGCCGTGAACAAACCCTCGTGGTGATAATCCGGCACCACTAGGAGAGAGCAAACTCGCACACCGTGACGGGCCAGTTCTGAGATGATTGTGTCTGTGATCTCCTGAGTGGAAGGCGCAACGTCGTGCAAAGATACGACAAGAGAATCCGTCGCAGCGCCGGCCGTGGCGACGAGCGGAAGGAACTCAGTTGCTACAATCGTGTCCACTTTGGAATTTTCGGCTTCCGCGCGGCTTTGAACAAGGCAAAAGGTGTCGAGAATGACGAATCAATGACGCAGCCCGAATGAGAGGCTACTCAACAGCATTTGTCATTTGGGCATTCGAGCTTCCTTCGTCAGTCGACATTCGTGCTTCGTCATTTGCCGCCCATCTTCACAATTTCGTTAGACTGCTGGTCCGTTAGAGGCATGACCGACAGGCGCGATTGCCGAACCAATGCAATTTCTTTCAATCGTGGATTGCTCTTAATTTCGCGAAGGGCCATCGGCTTTCGCAATGGTTTCAGCGGCGCCAGATCAACAGCGGACCAATCGCCTTCAGTTGCAGTCGAATCTGGATAGGCCGTCCGCGTCACCTTCGCGATTCCCACCACAGCTTTTTCCTCGCCGCTGTGATAGAAGAGGACCTCGTCGCCTTTGCGCATTTTGCGGAGATTATTTCGCGCAGCGAAATTACGCACGCCCGTCCAACTGGTCTCACCCTCTGCGACAAAGTCCGACCACGAATACGAAGACGGTTCCTGTTTCACCAGCCAAAACGATTTCATGCGTCTATGGTAGCACAGGCTTCCCAGCCTGTGGGGCCAGCGGGCATCCTGCCTGCTGAATCCGCGTCGGCAGGCGAGACGCCCGCCGGCCCCACAGCCAGGATGGCTTTGCTGCGCTGCGCGTTCGACATTTAAGCTGCTTTATTTCACAATCGAAATCATGCCTCGGCTGCCATTCATCACCTTTGAAGGATCGGAAGGATGCGGAAAATCGACGCAGGTGCGGAGACTTGCTGAGCGACTGGAGCAGTCTGGCGTGCCTTACCTGGTGACGCGCGAGCCGGGCGGCACGCCCATCGGCGAAACGATCCGCGAGCTTCTGCAATTCGCTCCGCACAACTCCGGCATGACGCCGGAAAGCGAACTGCTTCTATTTGAGGCCAGCCGCAGCCAGCTCGTGCGCGAGATCATCAAGCCGGCACTCGAACGCGGCGTATGCGTGATTGCGGATCGTTTCTTTGATTCAACAACGGTTTATCAAGGCGCGGCGCGCAGATTGGATCGCGAGATGGTCGAGCGATTAAACGCGGTCGCGGTCGGCGATTGCGTCCCGGACATTACTTTCGTGCTCGATGTCGATGCCGCGACGGCGCAATCGCGAATGCAGCAGAAGCCGCGCAAAGCCGATCGCATGGAACAACAGCCCGCCGAGTTTTATGAGCGCGTTCGCCAAGCATACCGGGAGCTGGCTGTCCGCGAACCGAAACGCGTTGTATTGATCGACGGCTTGCGCGATCCGGACGAGGTCGAAAGTGAGATTTGGAAAATGCTTTCCAGTCGCTTCCCGAATCTGAACGCTCACCACTGACAATGATGGACGAAACGACGAAACGACGAGACGGCGAAAGGGCGAGGGAGCCAATCCGGCATTTCCGTGATTTGGAAGTTTACCAAAATGCGCTGGCAGCCGGCCTGCGCATTTACGAGCTGAGCAAGAAGTTTCCATCTGAGGAAAAGTATTCTCTAACCGATCAAATCCGGCGCGCTTCGCGCTCAGTGTGTGCAAACATTGCCGAAGGCTGGCGAAAACAGCGGTATGAGGCGGCCTTTGTTTCAAAACTGAGCGATGCGGAAGGCGAAGCTGCGGAAACACAAGTCCATTTAGAGTTCGAATTTCACCATCGCTACGTTTCTCGCGACCAATTTAAATGGCTTATTCGCCGACCAGAGCGCAAGCGATGGATCTCAAAACAATGAATCGGGAATGGGTGAATGGTCCGGCGATAGCAATCTCGCCGTTTCGCCGATTCACCGTTTCGTCATCCGCATTCGTCTCTCACTTCTGATTGAAATGGCCTTCTCCCGCGCCATAGCCCTTGAGTATTTGCAACGCGCCCACGAACAAAACCGGCTTGCGCACGCTTATTTGATCACTGGACCGCCGGGCAGCGGAAAGCAACTGCTGGCGGCGGATCTGGCCAGCCTAGTCAATGGCACGCCGGCAAAAGACGTTTTCTCATCCAAGGCCCGAGAGATTTTTGTTGCCCGCCCTGAATCGAAATCGCGGCGCATTGTAATTGCGCAAATCCGGGAACTGGAGCACACGCTGCAAATGCGCGCATCAAACAGCCGGCGCAAAGTCGCCATCATTCCCGATGCCGACCGGCTTCAGACCGAGGCGGCGAATGCGTTTCTCAAAACCTTGGAGGAACCGCCAAAAGATTCCTTGCTGCTTTTGTTAAGTGCTTTGCCGGAGGCTTTGCCTGAGACGATTCTGTCGCGGTGCATCGCGATTCCACTCGCGCCAAACGGTCAGCCCCGACGCAAACACGAAGAAGAGGAGCTCGCGAAATTGTTGCAACAGGCTTCCCGTCAACAGAGCTGGACGCTTCAGTTTGCCTATCGGCTTGCTCACGAATTTCAGCGTCTGCTTCGCGCGGTGCGCGAGGAGGTGAAGCGCGAAACCGACGAAGCTTTGAAACAGGAGCAAGCGCGCTACAAAGATGCAACCGATGGCGCCTGGTTGGCAGAACGCGAGGAATACTACAAGGCGCTTACCGAAAGTCTTTACCTGCAACGTCGCGCCGGGCTGATCGAAACGTTATTCGCGTGGTGGACTGATGTCCTTCGGGCCACTACTGGGGTGGCACAACGTGATCTGCCTCCTGCAAAAGAAGAAACCGGTGCGCTTGCAACCCGATTCAGTACCGCCGAAATTTTAAAACGCATCCATCGCCTCCAAGAATTGCGCGATCATCTGGGCCGCAACATTCACGAGGCCCTGGCAATCGAAGTCGCTTTCCTGACAATTTTCACCGCGTGACAGCTGTAGCCAGGGTCGATGACCCTGGCCCCGCACTTGAAACAAGCGCGCTACACGGTTGACAAAAGAACGCCTCACTTTATCCAGTACGCACGTATGCGACATGTTTACAGACTAATTTTGCTGTGTGCCGGCGGCTCCATCCTGCTGTTGAGTGGTTGTGTGACCGGAGGGCGGGTAAGCGCGGGCGGCCCTTATCACGTAACTGCGTATAATCCGCACGATCCCTCGGCTGTGCGCGTAAAAGTTTCGCTCTCGAAGGAAAACGTTTACGTGATGGAAGGCAATCGCTGTCTGATGGCGGCGGCGATCTCGGTTGGTATGCCGAACAAGCCAACGCCGCGCGGGAATTTCAGCATTTACGCCAAGCAGGAGCAT
>QHOF01000104.1:15595-16137 GCA_003219335.1 Verrucomicrobiota bacterium
TTCGCTCCGGGATACGGCTTTCACCAGGGCTTTGTTCATCCGGTGCCGCGCACCCATGGTTGCATCCGATTACAAGGAGAAGCTGCGGCAAAATTTTTTGCGCTGGTGCGAATCGGCACGCCAGTAAACATTGCCACAACGCAGCCCGAGGACGCCACGATCGGACCGACGGTGCAACGAGTGGACGACTCGCGCACGCCGGATCCGGACCCACATATCATGGTCACGGACGCGGCATTTGAAAAGCCGAGCGGGCCGCTGCTGGAATAAAGATACGTGTTTGGTAGGGACGCCGCGCTGCGGCGTCCGGACAGCGCAGCGCGCTGTCCCTAGCTTTGTAGCCACGCGAGACACATGCTGTACAAAATCAACCTCTCCCTTGCGAAAGGAGAGGCGATGGAAGAACTTAGGCGCGAGATAGTATGAGCACGAACCTGATTTCCAGCGGCACGACCGCGCGCCAGAAAGTGAACTTGCGCACGCCCGACGTCATGGCGGCCGTGCAGCAACAGGTGGAGTCGCATTATCGCAGCGACATCATC
>QHOF01000104.1:16240-22196 GCA_003219335.1 Verrucomicrobiota bacterium
GCCGCGCGCAAAGTTTTTAAAGATCGCCGGCTGTTCATTGTGGGCGAAATTATCCATAATCCCGAGGTCAATCATCAGATCGCCTCGTTAGGCATCAAAAATCTGACCGGCAAAAACAAGGAGGCCGATATTTCAGATCTTGGCCCGGACGACGTCGTGATCGTGCCGGCGTTTGGAACGGAATTGTCGATCCAACAACAGATCAAGGACCGCGGCTGCCAGATTGTAGATACCACGTGCGGCGACGTGATGAGCGTGTGGAAACGCGTGCGCAAGTACGCCAGCGAATCGGTCACTTCCATCATTCACGGCAAAGCCGAACACGAAGAGACCAAGGCCACCAGCTCGCGCGCGCTCGGCGACGGAACCGGACATTACCTAGTGGTCTTGACGCTGGCGGACACCGATTACGTTTGCGATTACATCCGGCACGGCGGTGATAAACAGGCGTTTCTGGAAAGGTTCGAAGGCGCGCATTCGCCAGGGTTCGATCCGGATGTGCATCTGAAAACAGTTGGCGTGGCTAATCAAACGACGATGCTGCGCGGCGAAACGGAAGAAGTGCAGCGGCGCGTTCGACAGGCGATTGTCGATCGCGACGGACCCGAGCTTGCAGAGAAAAACTTCCGCTTCTTCGACACAATCTGCGGCGCAACGCAGGAGCGCCAGGATGCGTTACGCGAGTTGTTCAATGTTCCGATGGACCTGCTGCTCGTCGTGGGCGGTTACAACAGCTCGAACACGTCGCACCTGGCAGAGATGGGCGAAGAAAAGCTTCCGACCTATTTCGTGCTCAACGCTTCGCGGCTGGTGTCCGCCACTGAAATCAAGCATTATAATCTGCACGAGAAACGCGAGGTGGTCTCGCATTTCTGGTTGCCCAGCGCGCCGGCGGTTATCGGCATCACGGCCGGCGCTTCGTGTCCAAACAATTTGATTGAGGAAACACTGATCCGCCTCTTTGAATTGCGCGGCATCTCGCGACAAGAACTCGAACTGGCCGCGTAATTTTGGAGTGCGCGGACATGTCCGCGCTTTAGAAAGTGGTCTGGCAACTGCCGGATTGCCGCACTCCAAATCACCATGCATCCATTCGTTGTCATTCCCAGCGGAGTCGAGGGATCTCTAATTATTTCTGTCGCGCTGCCATTGCATTGGCTCCGGAGACGTCTCCAGCTTCGCATAAAGCTACGGCTCGGCACGCGACTTCCTTCGCTCGACATGACAAAGAACTGGACGCGCAATTGCAGCCCGCGCCGCGAAATAATTGCGTATGGCGCGAGCGATCTGGAAGGGCAGTATCAGCTTTGGGCTGGTAAATATACCTATTGCTCTTTACCCGGCTACGCAGCGGGAGGAACTCAAGTTTCGTTTGCTGCGCAAGAGCGATTTGAGTCCGGTCAACTACAAGCGTGTCGCCGAAAAGGACGGCAGGGAAGTTCCCTGGGACCAGATCGTCAAGGGCTACGAGTACGACAAAGGGAAGTATGTCGTGCTAAAGAACGAAGATTTCCAGCGTGTCGATGTTGAGGCTACGCAGACCGTGGACATCCAAGACTTCGTCAAGCAGGAAGAAGTTGATCCGGTCTTTTTCTACAAGCCATATTACCTGGAACCACAAAAAGGCGGCGATAAGGCTTATGCACTTTTGCGCGATGCGTTAAAAAAGAGCGGCAAGATTGGGATCGCCAAGGTGGTAATCAAAACGCGCGAGTACCTCGCCAGCGTTAAACCGGAGGACGGCGCGCTGGTGCTGGAGCTGATGCACTTTGCCGAGGAACTGGCCGATACCAATAAACTTCACGTGCCCAAAAAAGTGGAGCTCTGCAAACGCGAAATGGACATGGCCACAGCGTTGATCGACAGCATGAGTTCAAAATGGAATCCGGAAAAATATCGGGACGAATACCGTGAAGCGCTCATGGGAATAATCGAGGAAAAAGTCGAAGCTGGCGGAAAAGAAATTGAAGAGAAACCGAAAAAAGCGCCAAAGCCGACCAAGGTGATTGATCTGGTGTCCGTGTTGCAAAAGAGCCTGGAGCAGACCGGCGCGAAGAAAAAGGTGACAGCCAAATCGCGCGGAAAAAAAGCGCAGCCGACGAAAAAGGCAGCGTGACAGCCTCGCCTTAATCCTCTCGATCGAAGGGAGAGGAGGACGCGCCAGCGTGGGGTGAGGGTAGCCTTCGCAAGCGTATTTGCTGTGCGAAAAAAAAGCGATGTTATCCCATGAAAGAGGAAGAATCAGATCTCATCGCTATGCTTGACGCTTTTATTAAAGGGAAGGGTTCAGTTATCCGGCTGAGCAGGGGCTTTTGGTTAAAAACCTGCCAGAGCATCCGGTTCATGCGCGGGCAGACCGCGGCAATCCGGCGGCATACTTTTCCTTTCCTGATATCAGGAACCTCGAAGCTCATATAAGCGAGATACCGCCAGGAGGCGCGACACCGACTCATCGCCATACGTGCGACGCATTTTTCTATGTGATCTCGGGCGGCGGCTTTACCGAACTGCGCGCGAGCGGGGAAATAGAAAAACGCGTTGAGTGGCAGACCGGCGACTTGTTTTGCACGCCGATCCACATATGGCATCGGCATGTAAATCGCGATTCCTCGCAGCCTGCTCGGTATTTGGAGATCACCACTATTCCGCTGATGAAGTCGTTAGGCGATTGGCAGATCGAGGGGAAAGAGATTAGCAGAAGTGAGTGAGGCGGAAGCGCGAGATGGAGCGCAACCTGCAAAGAAAACAGCGTGAGGTAGGGACGCCGCGCTGCGGCGCCCGGACAGCGCAGCGCGCCGTCCCTGCCATTGAAGTTCTTGACACGCAGCATGGACTTCATTCAGCCTGAACGGCTATGAACGCTCTGAATCGATTTGCAGATCTGGTTTATTGCATCATGCGACTGATCGTTGGTTTGATGTTCGCCTGTCATGGTGGGCAAAAACTTCTTGGATTCCCTGGTGGCGGACACGGCGGCGTGCAGGGTCTGATGCTCGTCGGCGGAATCATCGAACTCGTTGGCGGGCTCATGATCGCCTTTGGTTTTCTAACCCGGCTTGCGGCATTTGTTTCAGCCGGTGAAATGGCGGTGGCTTATTTCATGGTGCACGCCGCCGGCAAAGCGATCGGTCATCCCCCAACGCCCACTGAGCAATTCTTTCCCATTTTGAACAAGGGCGAACTGGCCGTTGTGCTCTGCTGGTTATTTTTGTTTATGGTTTTCTATGGAGCGGGTCGCTGGAGCATCGATTCGCTTCTGTTCGGTCGTAAGACTCCTACCGTCGTAGCGTCGACCTAGCTGAAGTTTACAGAAAAACATGAACGCATTATTCCAAACAGACGGTGGTTGGGCGGCGTTCGTGCTGCGAATCGTCCTTGGCGTCGTCTTTTTTGCTCACGGCGCGCAATTGGGCTTGGGCTGGTTCGGCGGTCATAGTTTTCGAGAAAGCGTCGCGCAATTTGGAAAAATGGGGATGCCCACGCCAGTCGCTGCGCTGGTTATCCTGGCGCAGTTGCTGGGGGGCCTCGGTTTGCTCGCTGGGCTGCTTACGCGCATCGTTGCGTTCGGCATATTCGTTGTCATGCTGGGCGCGATTTTTCTGGTCCACATTAAAGTCGGCTTCTTTATGAACTGGTACGGTCAACGACAAGGCGAAGGCTTCGAGTATCATCTGCTTGCTATCGCCATGGCGATTGCGCTGATGATCATCGGAGCAGGGAACTTTTCGCTCGACGCGGCGATTAGCAGGTCCTCGCCTTGACTGACGCTTTTATATGAAATGGAAACTTCGGCTCACGCGATTCTTCATTGGAGCGCTTATTATCTTCTGTATGTGCGACGCGCGCTGTAATCCCGAGACGATCAAAGATTTTGGTCGAGAGCGATTGAACAGTTCGCCGCGGCACGCCGACTGGATCGATATCAAATCGGGTAGCCGCACCATCAAGGCGTTCGTCGTTTACCCGGAGCGTAAAGACAAAGCGCCGGCCGTGCTGGTTGTCAGTGAAATTTTTGGTCTCACGGATTGGGTGCGCAGCTTGTGCGACGAACTGGCTGAGAACGGCGTGATCGCCATCGCGCCTGATTTGCACGGCGGACAAAAATTCGAAGATCTCGACGCAGCGCGCAAAGCCACTTATGCGCTGCCGGAGGAACAGGTGAAAGCTGATCTAAATGCAACAGCCGATTACGCGCTCACAAAAATTCCATCGTGCAACGGCACGCTCGCGGTATGCGGGTTTTGCTGGGGCGGCGGCGTTACGTTCGCGTACGCGAATGAAAATCCGAAGCTGAAGGCCGCGTATTCGTTTTACGGCGTGGCCCCGGATTCTCCCGAAAAAGTGAAGAACATCGCCTGTCCGGTTTACGGCTTTTACGGCGAAAACGACGAGCGGGTAAACGCGACCATCCCGAAGGCAGAAGAGCTAATGAAAGCCGCCGGGAAAAAATATGAGCCGGTAATTTACAAAGGCGCCGGCCACGGTTTTATGCGCTCCGGCGAACCGAATAATCCGGCCGTTCGCGAAGGCGACAAAAGAGCGCGCGACGAAGCCTGGGCGCGCTGGAAGATGCTGCTCAAGCAGCTTCCATAGCAATTTCTGTCATTCCGAGCGTAGTCGAGGAATCTCTAATCATTTCTGTGGGGTTGCAGTGACACCAATGTCCAGAGATGTCTCGACTTCGCTTGACATGACAAGTCACTGGAAATAGATGGACGTTGTCGTTGCGCGTGGCCCACGTTGTGCAGCGCTCAGATGACCGCGCAGATTCGCCCATCTACCACCAATAGATCTGCGCGATTTTACCGTCTTTGCTCATCTTAACAGAAAACCAGTATCAATTTCCTCCGAGGTTTACTTTGTAGCGCAGCACCCGGCCGTCTCCTCTGTCCTCGCGGTCAGAGAAAATAAACGAGCTCAGCGCACCGTGCTCGGCGAACCATTTCCAAAATGCCTTGCCTGTTGCCGTGCCCAGGAAGATGCGCATCGCTGGCGTGAAGGATGCCGCCTCGGATTTCCCCTTTAGCAGGTCTGACACAAGGCCCTTGAGCGTTGCTGTCGTCGCTGGATCCGGATCCGCATTTGGTTCGGGGCGTTTCAAGATCGGCAGACAGATTCCTGCAAGATCAACAGCCAACTGATCAATGATTCTGTCCGCGTGATTCGTCAAAATGATAACGGTCAGTTTGTCATCGATGAATCGGTAGATGGCTGACGAAAAACCCGGCGTTCCGCCGGTGTGCTGGAGGAGCCGATGGTTGTGGTAGCTATCGACGAACCAGCCGGAGCTGTAATTGAATGGTGGGTCCGCGCCATTGACGGTTACTGCAGCGGTCCACATTTGATCGAGACTTGATTTTTTCAGCAGCTTTTCGGTGTAAAGCGCGGCATCCCATTTCGCCATGTCTTCGACTGTGGAAAGCAGACTTCCAGCCGAAAATGCGATCGCAGGAAGCGACATGACGACAATAACAATTTCAAGGAAAGTCGATACTCCGTAGGCAAGCACTTTCGGAGCGGACCTCATCCCTGTACGAGACAGACAAGCCAACTTTGAGGTTACAAAAAATCGACAATGCGAGGACTACTGTTTCTTTGAATTAAATAAGGCGGGATTGCGTGAAACGATCAGTGGTTCTTGATTGATGGCGATGTTCCGGACAAAGCGTCGCAAAATTGAGCGGCTCGATTTCATTCTGGCCGGCGCGCAAAAATCGGTGACGACCGCGAAGCATTATTTTCTAAGAAAACACCCGGACATCACCATGGGCGATAAGCAGGAAATGCATTTCTTTGATAACGAAGAAATGTTCGCCGGCCAGGTCGATTACGAATTACTCCACGAGCGCTTCCCGCAGCTGCGTCCCTGGGCCATCGCTGGCGAGTGCACGCCGATTTACATTTACTGGAAACCGGCAATGGAACGGATTTGGAAATACAATTCGAAAATCAAATT
>QHOF01000491.1 GCA_003219335.1 Verrucomicrobiota bacterium
TTCTTCCTGATTGCGATCGGGGTCGCATTCATCGCCGTGGCAAAAGCGCGACCGACGTTTCCCCGGAGGATGGCTTCCTAAGGGCTTTGTCATGTCGAGCGAAGTCGAGACATCTCTGGATCATTTAAAACAGTAAGAGATTTCTTCACTTCGCTGCGCTTCGGTCGAAATGACAAGTAGCGTTTCTGCAAAACCGCGTTATTACTAATTCCGGTGAAGCAGGAATGCTCGTTCCGGAAATCGTAGCAACCGGCGGTCTCCTTTTTGCGTTCGATCACGCGACGATCGCAGGAAAAATCGTCCTCACTCTTCTGGCCGTCGCTTCGATTTTCAGTTGGTCAATCATGATGACCAAACTGCGCGTGATCCGCTTTGCGCGAAAACAGAACGCGCGGTTCCTGGCCGCGTTTCGGCAGGACCGACAGCCGCTGCGCTTGTTTGAGAAGAACGCCCGGTTTCCGGGTTCACCGGTTTTCAACGTGTACCGCGCCGGCTGCGAGGAAATGACATTTCACCTGCTCGGTTCGCCGGAGGTGGATGAGACGTTTCGGGCGCGACTGGAGATCGCGGATAAAATTTCACCTGCGCAAATGGGCGCTGTGAACGCGGCGATGGAACGCGCCGTGGGCGAGACCGCACTGTCGCTCGAATCGCAAATGATCTTGCTCGCCACCGCGGTGAGCGGTTCGCCATTTCTCGGACTGCTCGGCACAGTTTGGGGTGTGATGGATGCGTTCACCGGCGTCGCCGAGGCCGGCTCGCCTAATCTTGTCGCCATGGCACCCGGCGTATCCGGCGCACTTATTACTACGGTTACCGCGCTGTGTGTCGCTATTCCGGCCATGTTCGGCTACAACTTTCTCGTCACCAATATTCGCGGGATCATCGTTGAAATGGACAATTTCGCCGCCGAGCTCGCGTCCGAGTTCGAGCACAAATACGTCGATCACGGCGCGCGCGAGGGAGCGTTTCGTAAATAATGAGTGCCCATCTTTCATTCGACGTTGAGAGTTCGGCGTTGGGCGTTCGGCGTTTTCCGAAACTGTTTTTCAACGCCCAACATCCAACGTCCAACGTCCAACGTCCAATTGGGAGCAGATGAGACGCTACTCGCAACGCCAGAGTCTCTCCACGCTTAGCGAGATCAATGTCACGCCGCTGCTCGATCTGGCGTTCGTGCTACTCATCATTTTCATGATCACCACGCCGTTGCTCGAAAGCAGCATGAACCTGGTGATCCCATCCAGCGGCACGAAAAATCCGCCGATCAACACATCGCAAGTGCAAACCGTGTCGATCGACCGAAGCGACACAATCCGGTTTAACAATCAAGTGGTGGATTTGGAAACCGTCACCGCCAAGTTGGCTGAGTTGAAACAGACAAATCCGGACGTCGCCATCGTGATTCGGCCCGATCGCGAATTGCCTGTGCAAAAATTGATTGGAGTAATGGACGCGCTGCAACGAGCGGGAATCACAAAGGTCGGCATCGCCACCAGAGCAACCACGAATGGACACTAATGGACGCGAACAGAAGGAGAGAAACAGTTCGACCCGCGAATCACGCGAATAAGCGCGAATGAAGCAGAAACTTGGCGCGCATGGACATATCCGCGCTTTCAAAGGCGATACCTCGCTGCAGGTGATTAACTGACAGCCTCTTCATCAATTCGTGTTCATTCGTGTTCATTGGTGGTTAAAATGACGATGTCGAAAGATGGGCGGTTTTGGCGAAACGTCGTCCTCATCGCGCTCGCGCACGTTGCGTTAATCGCGGGACTGATTCGCTGGAGTCTCGCGGCCAGGGCATCATCAAACCCGGAGAGCATCGTTTGGTTGGGTGGCGCCGAAGATCTCGCAACTGGAGAATCTGACAAACAAGAATCGCCAGCGCCAAAGCCTTCGATTCCTGCGGCTGAATCGAGTCCGTTAAGAAACGATGAAGTGGAAGAGGAAAAACCCTCGGCAACTACAGTCCCGCAGTCGCGGGACGAAATTGAGTTACCATCGCCGACACCCAAACCTACGCCCTCTCCAAAACCAACGGCGAGTTCCACTCAAAAACCCAAGCCGACACCAAAACCCGTCCCCAGACCAACTCCGAAGAAGGTTCTGGTAGCAAAAGCTTCCGCAAAACCATCGGTGAAAGAGAAGCCGAGCCCGGCGAGATCGACCGAGAAGTTGGGGAGGAAGGAAAAGAACGTATTGGCAAGAACTGGATCTGCGCCTCAGGGCGGAACCAAGGAAAAAAGTTCGGCCGGCAAAAGTGGCGGTTCGGCCGGCCTGTCCGCCGTACCGTGGCGGTACGGCCGGTGGAAGCAACGCGTCGGAGTTCGGCTGGTATGGCAACATGCTTCACGATCGTTTTTACAGCGCCTGGATCCAGCCGACGACCAATGTCCCTTCAGGCGCCAAGATTTCGACACTGGTCAAAGTCCGCATCGAAAAGGACGGGCGCGTTTCCAAATTCGAGATCATCAAGCCATCTGAAAACCCCGTCGTAAATGAATCGGTAGCGGCGGTTGCGAAACAAGTCAGCCACGTTGACCCGCCGCCGACGGGGCTAATCAAAGGCGATCACTACGACGTGAAAATTAATTTTGAATTGAACACCGAGCTGGGAGGGTCGAAACGATGACGATTTCGGCGCGCGAAAATTGTGGCCGCCTTTACAAAAGCGAACGCGTCGTTGGCGATAATTTCAAAATCTCGGGCTCTCGCTTCAGGCGGCGCACGAGTTCT
>QHOF01000001.1:0-1477 GCA_003219335.1 Verrucomicrobiota bacterium
TCGCTTGCGGCTGTTGCGCGCGCATGGCTTGATCGCAAAAGTCTCGAACACGCACCGTTACATCGTCACTGAAAAAGGTCGAAACGTTATTACGGCGTTGTTGGCCGCGCGTAACGCAAGCACAGAGAAACTCACAGCTTTGGCCGCGTGATTTGCGCAGATGGAGAAAACTTTCAAACATAGTAGTACAAAGATGTGACCAGAGGATCGCAGATAGAAGATGGAAGATTGCAATCCTCGATCCTCAATCCTCGATCCTCGTGAATGCCGAGAATTTCACGAGGGCGCGTGAGCGTTCCTGCCATTCCCATCAGTAACGGGCAACATCCCGGTATCCAGACGCGGCGCAGGCGGCAGACCCGTTACGTCAAGAATTTCCTGCTCGTTGAGCGTCTCGCGCGCCACCAACGCTTCCGCAAGCGCGTCGAGTTGCTTCCGATGCACGGTTAGAAGGCGCTTGGCCTCTTCGTGGCTCTCGTTGATAATCTTAAGCACCTCGTTATCGATCGCTTCCGCGGTCTCGTCGCTGAATGGCTTGGTACCCCCGTAACCGCCCGGGCCGCTCAGGTAGGGGTTCTCGCGCGGTGCAAGCTGCACCAAGCCAAGCCGGTCGCTCATCCCCCAGCGCGTGACCATACGGCGCGCCAGACCGGTGGCTTGCTCGATATCGCTTTCGGCCCCGGTCGTCTTGGTGCCATAAACGACCTCCTCGGCCGCGCGGCCTCCCAGCATTCCCACGATCCGCGCGCGCAAATAGGCTTCTGGATAATTGTAGCGGTCACTGTCGGGACGCTGATAGGTCACACCTAGCGCCTGCCCGCGTGGCACGATCGTCACCCGGTTCACCGGGTCGGCGCCGGGGACCACTAGACCCAAAATTGCGTGTCCGCCTTCGTGGTAGGCGATCCGTTCCTTGTCCGCGCGGCTCAAGAGGAGCGGGCGCTCGGGGCCGAGAACGATCTTTTCCAGCGCGTCCAAAAAGTCCTTGTAACGGACCTCGCTCTGCTCGCGCCGGGCGGCCAACAACGCCGCCTCATTGACCAGGTTCTTTAAATCCGCGCCCGAGAACCCCGGCGTCGTGGCGGCAATCTCCCCTAAGTCTGCGTCCTTCGCGAGCGGCACGTTGCGGGTGTGGATTTTGAGGATCGCCTCGCGCCCGGTCTTATCCGGGAGATTAACCACCACGCGCCGGTCGAAGCGTCCCGGCCGCAGGAGCGCTTTGTCGAGTACATCCGGCTGATTGGTCGCAGCCAGCACGATGATGCCCTCCCGGCTCGAGAAGCCGTCCATCTCCGTCAAAATTTGGTTCAATGTCTGTTCCTGCTCACTCGAGCCGCCGATCGCGATCTGCCCGCGCGCGCGACCGATGGCGTCCAGTTCGTCGATAAAGATGATTGCAGGCGCGTTCTTGCGGGCTTCCTTAAAGAGGTCTCGTACTCTCGCCGCCCCCACGCCCACTATCATTTCGACGAACTCC
>QHOF01000001.1:1498-34531 GCA_003219335.1 Verrucomicrobiota bacterium
AGCAGGGTTTTGCCTGTCCCTGGCGGGCCCACCAACAACACGCCTTTCGGCGCGGCCCCACCCAAGCGGGTATACTTCGGCGGGTCCTTAAGGAAATCCACGACCTCGACCAGCTCGTTCTCGGCTTCGTCGATGCCGGCGACATCATCGAAGGTGACCTTCGTATCCTTCTCCTGGTCGTAGCGGCGCGCCTTGCTCTTGCCGATGCCCATGATCCCACCACCCATGCCGCCGCCCTGCTTCGCCATTCGCCGAAACATCCAGACGTAAAAACCGATGAAGAGCAGGGCCGGACCAAACCCGTAAAGGAACGTGGCCAACGGACTGCCGCCTTCTTCGATCGGCTTAGCGCTGATCTCGACGCCGTTGTCGATCAAAAATCTTTCCAAACCGGGATCGACGAAGGTAGGCAACGTAGTCGCGAATGTGCTCGCGGTTCTGGGCTCCTCTTTGGGCGCCGTATCACGCTGGCTCGTCTTGGGCGACTCGCCGGTGGGCGCGGCGCCCTTTTCTCCCGCTGCTTGGGACTGCACGCCGGGTGCGGCGTTCTTCTCGTGCGGCGGATAGGTAACCGGCGCCTTGAAGCGGCCTGTGATGGACTCGCCCTGGCTGTAGATTGCTTCGACATTGCCCTTGCTGACCTGCTCCTTGAAGAAAGTATAGGGCACTGTGATCCGTGAGTCCGGGGTCGGGAATAGGAGCCTCATCAGCAAATAGTTCACGAGCAAGACACCCACGAGCCATAGCCAAGTCCTGCCCGGCGGCATCGTCGTCTGCCCGGTTCCCTTTCCGGGTCCAGTGGTAGTTTTGGATGGGGAGTCGCTATTGCGTCGTGTCTGATGTCCCGTCGAATTCATTGGTCACCTCCTCGAGCGCACCTTGAGTCATCAGGCAGAGATCCTCGCAGTATGCAGTAGGGGATGTAGCCGACTCCTATCACCTACACTTTTTGGCAGCAAGATCTTTATTGTCTTTTCCGGGAACTGGCTCGCTTCCGAGGTTACACACTTCGGCGTCGTGGTGCTGTTTGTTCAAACATCTCGCTGCACGCACAGCACTGAGGCAATTTTTCACAACGTATCTTGATTGATCGCTTTATAGTTATAGGCTCAAAAAGAGGCTCCTACATCACGCTTTTCTACCAGCGTATTCGGAAGTGACGGCCACTTTGGACCAGTTCATCCGGGTGGAGACCGGAGATGGCGTCGCGATTCTCGAGGGGTGAAGCATCGAATGTTCGACCGACCGCTGCCGTTATCCCCGGGGGAACGTGAAAGAGCATGAAAGGAGAAGGTTATGTCGATTGCATGGAACAAGGACGTTGATGCTGCGCTTGCGCAAGCGCGGACCGCCAAGCGCCCGTTGTTGATAGACTTCAACGCAGCTCCGATGTGAGGGGCTTGCGCTCGGCTGGATGCCGAGGTTTATCCCGACCCGCGCGTCGAGAGCTTCATCAATGACAACTACTTGCCGGTCAAAATCCACATCAAAGAACAGCCCAAAACCTTCGAGCGCTTCGGCGCGCAGTGGACACCGACGATCCAGGTGCTGGATCCGGATGGAACCAAGCGACACCAGTTCGAAGGTTTTCTACCGCCGGATGATTTTCTTGGACAACTGAAGCTCGGGCTCGCGCACTCCGCCTTTGCGCGCCAACAGTGGAAAGAGGCAGAGAGTCGCTACGATGACATCGTGAAAACCTTGCCCGACTCGGATGCGGCTCCTGAAGCGCTCTACTGGGCGGGTGTCTCACGCTACAAGAGCAGCGGTGATCCGACGGCACTGCAGCAGACGACCGAAGCGTTCAAAATTCACTACCAAGGCAGCACGTGGGCAAAGAAAGCTTCCGTCTGGGCAAAGTGAGCGAAGGTTGAGCGTCGGCAACAGGATTTCATTGGCGGACGCTATCATAGTATGCGGCGGCCTCTAGCCTGCCGAAGGCCTACTGCCCGCGAGGTGGATCACCTGAGAAAGCCTCGAACCTCTCACCTGGAAGGAGACGACGATGCCCTTCGCCTGCATGACTTGGATAGTGGAGAAGACTTCGTCTATACGCTGGTGTTTCCTGCAAGGGCTGATTCGGCGAGTGGAAAAATGTCAATTCTCGCTCCGCTGGGAACCGCGGTGTTGGGATGTCGGGTCGGAGATACCGTCGAGTGGGAGGCACCCGCAGGGCGGAAAAGGCTCAAGGTCAAAAAGATCGTCTATCAGCCAGAAGCCGAGGGCAATTATCACGCATAACTGATTCACTGTACGCTCCCAAATAGCAGTCATCGACAAAGTCTCGCGCTCCGCGGTAGGTCGTTTTTAAACACTGCGTGCAGTTAGACGATCTCGGCGTTTATAGGGTTAATTTCGCGTTCAAGGAGCGCTTGCCAGATTGCCCGGGCTTACGGTTAATGGAATGGTATTGGCACCGCGCACGCGAATACTAGAGTTTCCTGTGGGGCTTATCGCGATTCCTCTCCTTCTCGCCTAATGCTTCCATTTGTCTTTCGGCATCAGCCGGCTGTGTTCTGGTAAGAGAGAATCGGTTCAAAAATTCTGGCGCGGCGCGCATTAAGATGGCATTGAGTAGAATCGTCAAAAGCGACGCGGCCAGTGTCGCACTGTAAACATGGGCTTCCACCAGACCGGCATCTCTGGCAACCCGGACGAGAACATAGGAGAACTCGCCGATCTGGGTCAATCCCACGCCTACCAGTACCGCGGTCCTGAGAGAATAACGAAACAGTTTCACAACAGAACTCCAGATTACAAACTTGCCGACTATGATGACTGCAACGATGGCCCCGAGGAGAGCCGGATTCGAGATGAGAGCTTTGGGATCTATGAGAGTGCCGATCGTAACAAAGAAGAGAGCGACGAAAGAATTCCTCAGCGGAAGCAACTCCGCCAGTATTTCATGCCCGGCCTCAGATTCACTGACGACCATTCCGGCCAAAAAGGCGCCTAACGCGAGTGATAATCCGAGAGCTTGCGTCGTCGCGGCGGTTGCAAATCCCAAAGCCAGAGCCACCAGGATACGGAGCTCCTGATTCCTCGTATCGGGAATGTGCGGCATAAGCAGCGGCACCAGTTTCGCCGCTATGAAGATGACTGGAGCCAGAATCAATAGCGCCTTCCCGAAAGCCATCCCGATGCTCACGAACTCACTCCCGCTAAACGTTGTCAGCACTGGAACAACGACAATCATCAGGACAAATGCCAGATCATCGACTAGAGTGATCCCGATCATCACTCGCCCGTGTTCAGAATGGAGCTCTCCTCGATCAATGAGAAGCTGCGAGAGCACCATGGTGCTGGCGAGGGACGTAACTGCGCCAACGATTATACTTTGTGAAATAGTCCAACCCAGTGCCCACCCGAGGAGCAGGGCCAGAGCGATCACAAGCCCGAGCCCGAGCGGCCCACCGATCAGCGCAACCCATTTCACCTGGAGAAGGTCGCGGAAGGAGAACTCGATACCGATGGAGTACATGAGCAGAATGACGCCGATTTCGGCGAAGGGCTCAAGAACATGGATGTCCGAAAGGCTAGGCCCAGGTGTGAAGGGGCCGATGACGATTCCGCCCAGCACGTACCCCATGATAAGCGGCTGCCCCAGTCGCTTGGCGATTAGGCCACCCAAAACAGCGGCGACAAACACGTATGCGAGATCGCGATAGAGAACAGCCTCAGCAGCCATAGCTTCTCATAGCGCTATTCACTTGCGTGAAGGTACAATCAGAAGTGCAATATAGAAAGAAGAGAGGCATACCCTTTTGCAAACCCAAAATATGGAGAAGCGGGGGAAAGGGCTACTTACGATGTGAGTGACCGCGCCAAATTGTTTACTGTGACAAGTTACTTTTTGCCCGTCCCGTCGGCTTCGTATGACCGACGCTCTTCAAACTTCAGGAGGGCAACTTCTCGGGCTTTCCATTAAACCGTGTTCGATACTCTCGAATGAGATCTCTTGGGAGTTTGGCCATTTTCTCGAGTCGCAGCTATCAATACGAATAGCACAAACAATGTCTACCCGCACACGGTAGGACAGAGCAAGCCTCCTAGGGCAGCAACTTCAGGCGCTTCGGTACGCTAGTGTCGGCGCGAACGGTCATCTGCCGCGTGTCGCGTCTTGCCACACGTCCATTCTCAAAGTAAGTGTAGGGAGGTGCCTGCTGATTTCACTTGGCAAATTACTGCTGCAGTAGTCGCTCTCGTTGCGCTGATTGGCTATCTCTGGTTTAGGACACCAACAATTGTCTTTGGGTATCCGGAAAACATCGCAGATCAGATATTTCTGAAGTGGTGGCATCTCCCGATCGAAATCAGGCCGGTTTTTTTTCAACGTAAGTTGCTCAATGATTGTGCCATCTCCGTTTACGTTCACGGCGGGGGAGCCGGCACGATTGTCAACGAAATCGGTCTATGTTGGCAGACTGCCGATGGCACGCAAACAACAGTGAAGATAGAGAAAAACGGAAAATACTACGCGCCCGTCAGTCTGAGATCGACGCATTGGACGAAGTATTCCCTTGACGTGAATCGAAATAAAGGCCTATCACTGGCGCTGCCTCCAAGAATCGCCTTCTTTTGTGATCAGGAAATGATGCTCGCGGCACGGATTCCGATGTCCGGACTGTCCAACGACTATTATCTTAGCTTTCGTGTGCACAGGTCTGGCAAGACACTTCAACGCAGCGGTCTTTATAAGCTCGCTGTTCCCTTTCAAAGAGCTGAAAACTCGGAATTTACCTTCGAAAAATTATGATCCAAGCCTAACCGATGCTCGGTCACAACGTTAGTGCTTGTTCTGTAATGATGCGGCCGCTTGGTCGGGATTATAATCGCAACGGAAATCCTCCAGGCGTGCTTTCGATATATCGGACGCTCCAACGAGAATCTGCTCACATCGCTTTCGTCCTTAATCAAGAGCAGGACATTGCGCCGGAGTCCAAGAGAATCGGCGAACCGGAGAGAAGAAACACTTGAAACCGCTGTGTGGAACTTTTTCATTTATCTAGTTGACCTCTCTCATCCGATATAGCGTCACTCAATTGGGGCAGGAGCAAACGCAATTTAAGGACGCTTATGCATTCACTCGCCAATGATTACGCGGCCGGGCTCTTGACCTCTCACGAACCGCCCTGCCTGTCGCTTTACCAACCCAGCCACCTCGGCGAGCATGAGTTTGTCTTCACAATGTCGGGTTAGGTGCTCGAGCGATAAGGCGTGGACGCGGATAAAAACGACGCGGGACTCCGTTCGCGCTGAGGGGTTTTGCACAAATGCCCGCAAAAGTCCGTTCGATGGCACGGATCCGTAGCATTGGGTCCAGCAGAGATAAACTGCGTCTCGACCTGGCGATCAATTGTGGGCTTCAACTGCCGGGGCTACGCGAATTGACTGAACACGGATGGCAACAGTGACGGAGCGTCGGAAGATACTGGGTCTAAAGCGGCTGCTGGTCGCGACCGATCTCTCGTCACGCGCCGAGAAGGCAATAGCGCGTGCCGTGCAGTTGGCCGAGGAGCACAGCGGCACACTTTCAGTCTTACATATATTGACGGGAGCGTCGGGACATGAAACCGAGCGCTCGCAGATCGTTTCTCGGATCGAGAAAGATCTACGCCGCAAGCTTGAGGCACTTTCTCTTAAAAGGACCGCTTTAGCGTCTGTTCGGGGTTCTTTCCGGTACGCCATTTGTGGAGATTATCCGCCAGGGCCGTGAGGAAGCAGCCGATCTTATTGTTGTCGGGGCGCACGGAAAAGATTTTATGAAGGACCTGTTGCTCGGTGCGACCGCCGAGAAAATCGTCCGTAAAGGAGACCGTTCAGTACTGGTAGTCAAGCGGGCGGCTCAAAGTTCGTACCGCCGGGTGTTAGTGGGGGTGGATTTTTCCGACAATTCTCGGCATGCGCTGGAATTGGCTCTGCGGCTCGCGCCGCGGGCAGAATTTCATGCCTTACATGTTTATGCAGGGGTTGAAGGAATGCTCAGGCGAGCCGGTGTCACAGATTCGGGAATCGTACGCTACCAGCGTGAGGTGGCGAAGGAGGCGCGCAAACAAATGGAGATATTCATACGCAGCATTGATCGGCACCGTAAACCGATCAGGAGAGAAGTATGGAACGGGCGGGCAGGTCGGGAAATCACTACGATTGCCAGGCGCCAGCGTGCCGATTTGGTGGCGGTTGGAACGGCTGGTCGCACAGGCATTCCTTATATCTTACTCGGCAGTGTCGCCGAACACGTGATGCGGGAGGCTGCCTGCGATGTATTAGTGGTGCGATCCGGCTCCATACCGTTTGAACTGCCATAGCAGGGTACCGCTTTCATCCAAGCACGATGTTCGAACGGAACGGTATCCATATGCTAAGCGGGACCGCGGCGGCTCTGTACATCCGTCCGCGTCGTATCCGACTGCCTGCGTGATGGTCGCGGCCATTATCCCCTGCATTGGACGCGCGGCTTTGCATCGACTGGTACGATAGCCAGAAAGACGAGGGATTCGAATACCACATGCTTGTGCCAGATATGGCCGTCACCTGTTGTCGTGCGCGGTGACGCCTAGTCGCTGGATAGCGATCTCGCAAGCGCATGCTATTTGCGCCAGACTTGCATGGTGATAGACAGAAGTTATCTCCAATCGAAACCGAGGCCTCAAAGGAGACGGTCATGACCACAGACGCAAGTGCCGTCGGTCACGTTCTGCCAGGACCATCCGACGATCTTCTCGCCAAGCTTGAGGGTATCTATCGAGATATTCATGCCAATCCGGAACTGTCGATGCAGGAGCATCGCACGTCCGGCATCGCCGCTGCATGGTTGCGCGAGCGGGGATACGACGTGACGGAGGGCGTTGGCGGCACGGGCGTTGTCGGGTTGCTCCGCAACGGCGACGGCCCCACCGTGCTGCTGCGCGCCGATATGGATGCATTGCCGATCAAGGAAAGCACCGGCCTACCTTACGCGAGCGATAGGACCGGAACCGATCGCTTCGGCCAAGCAACGTCGATCGCACATTCTTGCGGACACGATATGCATGTCACCTGGCTGATGGGGGCGACGCGCGTGATGGCCGAGAACCGTACCGACTGGCGCGGCACCGTCATGGCTGTCTTCCAACCGGGCGAGGAAACCGGCCAAGGCGCACGCGCAATGATCGAGGATGGCATGGTCAAGCGCTTCCCCAAGCCGGACGTTACCTTGGGCCAGCATGTGATGCCGCTCTCGGCAGGACAGATCGGCTGGCGCACCGGGACGATGCTGTCGGCTGGCGACAGTTGGGAGGTGACATTGTTCGGACGTGGCGCTCACGGGTCGATGCCACAAAAGAGTATCGATCCGGTGGTGATGGCTGCCTCGGCCGTGATGCGTCTGCAGACAGTGGTATCGCGGGAAGTGGCGATGACTGATTCCGCGGTCGTTACTGTCGGCACAATGAGCGCGGGTATGAACGAGAATGTTATCCCTGACCGAGCGTTGCTTCGCCTGAACGTCCGTACCTTCAAGGACGGGGTGCGCACGCGTGTGTTGGCGGCGATCAAGCGGATATTGAAGGCGGAGGCCGAAGCTTCAGGCGCTCCAAAACCTCCGGAATTTTCCGTGCTCAGTGAATTTCCGCTGACACGCAACGATGACGCGGCGACACGCAAGACGGTAGCCGCCCTGGAGCGTTGGTTTGGCACGGATCGGGTGACCGAGATCGCTCCCGCCACAGCGAGCGAGGACTTTGGTCGGTTCGGCGCAGCGTGGGACGTGCCGGCGGTATTCTGGGTCATCGGCGGTATCGACCCCGCCACTTACGCAAACGCCGAGGAGGCCGGCAAGCTGGACGAGCTTCCGGCGAATCACGCTCCCGACTTCGCGCCGGTGATTCATCCCACTCTGCGCACGGGTGTTGAGGCGATGCTCGCTGCGGCCGGCGCCTGGATTTGCCCGGCCGCCGCCAGCTCAGTTTGATTGTGATGGCACTGCGCAGCGTACTCAGTCTTGGCATGCAGAGCGCCTTTCTGCAGGATCTGATGCATGTGCTCGACTGGATAGGAACCTTCGTATTCGCCCTAAGCGGGGGACTGCTGGGCATACAAAAGCGGTTCGACTTGTTCGGCGTTCTCTTTCTGTCGTTTGTGGTGGCGGTCGTCGGCGGCATGATGCGCGATGTTCTGATCGGCGCAGTCCCTCCGGTCGCAATCACGGACATTCGTTATTTCGCCATCGCGATGGTCGGCGGCTTGGCGACCTTCTACTGGTATCCCAAAGTCGCATCGCTCCAGCGCCAGATACTGCTGTTCGACGCGGTTGGCCTTAGTTTGTTTGCGGTCACCGGAGCGCAAAAAGCAATAGATCACGGCATCAATCCGTTGATGGCGGCGATTCTGGGCATGCTGTCCGGAATCGGCGGCGGGATGACCCGTGATGTCCTCGCCGGAAACATCCCATTTGTTCGGCGGGGCGATCTTTACGCGCTTGCGGCGCTCGCGGGCGGAGCGATCGTATCGATCGGGATGATGTTGGGTGTGCACCCGACCTATCCGATGTTGTTGGGCGCCGCTGTCTGTATCTTCCTTCGGCTGATGGCAATCTATCATGGTTGGCGCGCGCCTGTCGCCCGCTGGAGCGGCGACAAGGAAAAATGAGTGAGACCGCGCGTCGTAATTACGTAAGATGTGTTCGATTTTCGCGCGATAGCAATTTAAGCGTGGTCATGACGCACGTCGCGTCGCGTGCGGCCGGGACAACTGGCATGAGCAGGCGCAGCATTCCTGATCTGATGTTCCCAACTGGTGAATTGGTAATGAAATTCACGAGAAGAGACATTCTCGAGTGGGATTGTTGATGGGCGCGTCCTGTATATTGGGAGATTGCGGCAATATGGCCGCAAAAAATAACCAAGCGGATCCTATTTTTACACAACGGGAGGAGGGTTACCGGCCATGGGCATATTGGTCGATGGCGTCTGGAAAGATCAATGGTACGGCTCCCGCGTCGAACTGATGGAGGTGATCGCGATGGCACGTGACGGGCGAATTCACACTGAAACCGCCGAGTTCCCCTTAGAGCAAGCACTCGAGGTGTATGACAAACTCAAGGCCGGCCAAATCAACGGACGGGCTGTGCTGGTCCCGGCATAATTGCGAGTGCTACACGTGGAGGGAGTCCCTTAAGGGTCCGAACGGAAAGGCGTCGTTGTTGAAATAACGATGCGGCTATTCTCACTGCATCCCCGCGATGCCACAAGCAAAATAAGAACGACGGCTTTATTCAGTTCGTGTATGGCTCACACAAGGAGAGAGAACCCAAGACATTTCATCATTTCAACCGTTCATGAGCAGGTTTCCAGGCGCAAGTTCGCTTAGTTCGTCTTGACAATTCACGGCAAGGTAATAGAGTCAAGCGTCATCGCTTAATTGCTCCATTGGACATCGCTGAGATCACGTAGGCGCTGCGAAGTCGAAATTCCACCTCGGGTGTTGTTAATATCTTTTAGCCTGTTTTCGCAGGCGCAAAATATGAAATGCCGAGAACGATCGGCGGAATAACCGTGACGATCTGACACACCTGGATATCTGTGGAGGGAAGCATGTATACCAGGATCCTGGCTCCGCTGGATGGCTCCAAGACCGCGGAAAACGTATTGCCATTCGTTCGCTCGTTTGCGCGGAATTTACAGATTCCCGTCGAATTTTTTGCCGTTGTGGACGTGGTGAATATGGCGCGCGACGTTTACGCAGCCGAAAGGTTATTTCTGGATTCATTGGTGGAAGACGAGGCTCGCAGGCTGGGCGAATATTTGAACGACGTTGCCAAGAATTTTCCCGTCGGCACCGTGCACTGGCGAGTGCAGCCGGGATCGCCGGCCGAGGCCATCATCGATGCGGCGTTAGCGGAAAAGGACGCGCTGATCGCGATGGCGACCCACGGACGCTCAGGTCTTAACCGCTGGCTTCTTGGCAGCGTCGCCGAAAAGGTTCTTCGCGGCGCATCGAATCCGCTGCTCCTGGTAAGGGCCACGGAGAGCGCGCCGCAGTGGAGCATGGCGGCGCTCAAGTCGGTCATCGTTCCGCTGGACGGTTCAGAGACCGCCGAAAGGGTGCTGCCGTCCGCTGGGGCGTTGGCGAAGAGCCTCGATCTAGAAGTGGTCTTGCTACGCGTTTACGGCATTCCTTACGGCGCCTATTCCCCCGGCGAAGGATTGTACGATGCTATGCAAATGGAAAAATTCGCGGCCAGCCTCCGGGACGAGGGGAGCGCGTATCTCGAAGAAAAGGCGAAGGCGCTCCGAGGCCGCGGGGTCAAAAAGGTCTCGACCATTGTCAAGGAGGGTCTTGACGCCGATGAGATCATTTCGTTGGCTCGCCAGACTCCCGACAATCTGATCGCCATGTGCACCCACGGGCGCTCCGGCGTGAAGCGCTGGGCATTGGGCAGCGTAACCGAAACCGTGGTGCGCCACTCCGGCGATCCGGTGTTAATCGTGCGCACCGCCTAATTCGTCGGCTGACGAGGTCGTTCTCGCGTCTTGCACACGACCCAGTACCTTTCAAGCGGAGCTTTCAGCTTGCTGCCGTTATTGGCCGGGCAGTAATTAGGAGTGAGTTTAGAGAAGCGGTGATAACAGCCTTGCAACTGAATCCCGGAACCGGATCGCCGTGCCGCGCTTCCGGTAAGCCGCCGGGTCGAATTCGCTGCAGTATTCAAGGTCTCGCTCGAAATCGGTTTCAACTTCTTTGGCGATCCGCTCGCTGTAGAACACTGCGTTGAGCTCGTAGTTGATACTGAAGCTACGAATGTCGATATTCGCCGAGCCGATCGAGCAAATATCAGAGTCGATGCTGATCGTCTTAGCATGCAGATAGCCCTTTTCGTACAGGAACACACGCACGCCGGCCGTCACGATCTCCTCGATATAAGTGTTCCCTGCCCAATCGGGGAGTGTGTTGCCCGACGGGCGCGCGCTCACCATCACCTTGACGTTGACACCCGAGAGCGCCGCTGTTCTCAGAGCTTCGGCAAGGGTCGCGTCGGGAATGAAAAACGGTGATTGGAGATAAACATGTCGCTGTGCCGAAACAATCATGAAGGCGTAAAGCTGTCTAATCGCAGCCCACTGCGAATCGGGACCCGACGTCAGGATCTGCACCGGAACGTCACCTTCCGCAGGGTCCGTTGCGTTAGCGGGAAAGTACTTGGCGTAAAATAGGTTCTCCCGGACGGCATTGTACCAGTCGACCATAAACACCGACTGTAGAACGGCTGCGCTTTCTCCCACAAGCCGGACCTGGGTGTCCCGCCAGGAGTCAAATCCTTCGCCACCATCGAGGTGCTCCTGTCCGATATTCATACCGCCGGTGTAACCGATGCGGCCGTCGATCACGGTGATCTTCCGATGATTGCGATAGCTGATCGTATGCAGTTGGAAGGGCGGTGATGTGGGTGCCATTCGGATCCCCGCCGCGAGCATGTCTTTGACATAGCGGCGGCCCACATGCGCTTGGGATCCTATCGGATCATAGAGCAGCCGGACTTCGATCCCTGCCTTGGCCTTCTCGGTCAAGATCTGCTTCAACCCGTCAGTGAATGGGTCCACCGCCCAGATGAAGTACTGGAGGTGGATCGAATGCTGTGCAGTCTCGATATCCTGGATCAGGCTTGGATAAAACTTGGCTGCGTCCTGTTGTATCTCTACGTGGTTGCGCGTTGTCAGTGCCGACAGAGAGTTCCGCCGCACCAGCATCGCGAGCTTTTTTCGGCCAATGCTTTGACTTTCCAACTGCGCCAGCTCCGCGTCCTGGCGGGAGAAAATGGGCGACAGCAAAGGCAAAGCATTCGCTTCGAGATCTTGCATCCACAGCCTGCGACGTTTGCTGAAAGCCTTACTGTCTCTGCCAAAGAAGAGATAGATCAGCAGCCCGACTCCAGGGGCGAAGAAGAGAACCAGCATCCACGCCAAAGTCGATTGAGGTCTTCGGTTTTCCATCAGTAGGAATACGCCGGTTACCAGGGCATAAAGAAACAGCAGCGTCCACAGGATCGTAAAGATATGGCTCATGAGGAACTGCATAACTACGTGGCCAAACTCTTGTGCTTCGTTGATGACTCGACTGCTGTGTCCGCTACATCGGTCGTTTATTTTCGCCGGACGCCGACTCTGCGGCGAACCAGAGCATTGAGGTGCCAATTCCGCCCGCGATCAAAGACGCAAGAAAGGTTCCGATCTTCGCAGCGGCGAAATCCGATTCGTCCGGCAATCTAGAGAGAAATGGTGAAACCGATGCCGGCGAGCGCTCCCGCGCCGAGTAGTTGCCGCCACGAATATTCCTCGGACCAGCCGAGCGGCGAGTGGCGAAAGAGGTATAGCTCCCCCATTACACCACAGCGATGGGGGCATCAGACTACCCAGCATGTGATCGAGCCGGCCATTTACCAGCGGATCCAGTCTATATATGTCGCGGCAAAACGCGACGAGTTGTTCGAGAGGTGTGTTCAAAGTTGTTCCGTAGTCTTCAGATCGTTCGGAGAACCAGGACCGGAACGCGAGTTTTGGACGACCTTTGCAATGACGCTGCTAAGGACCCACCGATCGATGACCTTCCGTGAGTCGTGGCTATCATCTCTCAATGTCAGCGCTGCAGGGTTCCGATATAGTCAGCGATCACTTTGGCCTTTAATAGAGTCGTCAGTTCCTTGTATCTTTCTTTTTCAAGCTCCTGCTGAAAAACCTCGCCCCAGACCGGCATCTAATGCGTTCTTGCTCACTATCCAAGACGTGGAGGAGCATAGCCTGTGCCAAAACCGGCTCCAGAATTGTTTAACAATTCTAGATGAAATAGTCGATTTGTTCTTCGCAGCGCTGAAAAAACAAAAAACGCTTTCGTCAAACTTAACAAAAACACATCAACGTTTAGAAAACGACGTGGTTTACGTCCTTTGACCGACATAGATCTTGCGCAACCCGAATATCAGGCTGTGTGTTGTCCAATCGACGTCATGACCTTTCTCCTTCAGAACCTCAGTCAGAAGCTGACAGAAAGTTTTGTCGTCATCTACAATCAAGATCCGCATTTCACGCAGACTCTCCAATAGAACCGGCCTGGATCATGAGTGGGCCTTATGATGGCGCTGTTTCACCGGCGGAGCATCGGAATCTTTCCAATCCTGATAGGCAGCTAAGAGGAATACAACGCTCCCGCCAAATGACCACAGTAACGTTGTAGTAGCTATACAAGAAAGGGTTGACAAGCGTGAGAAACCCAAGCACCGTGACAATCCAATCGTCAAGGCACGTGAGGACTGCGCAATACTACTTACGTTTGCGATGCCCTGAGCATCCCAACGAATATCTGTGAGAGGGAATAACTCAGCTAGCTGTTCCTCCCGACTTTATTGGGGGACAGCTCAAATATCCCGTTTCGTTGAGGCGGTACAGCAGCATGTGAAAGTAAGTAAGTCCGGCGTAAGGTTTCCATTTGGCGAGCACCCGGCGCGTACCGTTGTAATCCAGGGGCTTCCTGAGGCCAAGCCATTGTTGTAAAGTATTCCGCGCGCCCACGTCGTCGCCAGGAAAAATATGCAGCCGGTCTAGGCCCCGTAGTAAAACGTATTCAGCCGTCCAGCGCCCCATGTTATGGAGTCCTTGTAGTTGCTCGACGGCCGACTCATCATCCAGAGAAGCTAAGCCGTCCCTATCTAGGTTGTCTGTGACAATAGCGCGACTCAGTTCGATTATTGCTCCCGCCTTTTGTCGACTAAATCCGAGGCCCCGCAATAGCTTCGGCTTGAGTGCGGCGAGGTCTTCTGGCCTGGGGAAGGCGCGGGCGCCGATTCCTGCCTGGTTGAAAGATACGCCGAAGTTTTCGGAGAGGCGATTGAGCATTTGAATGCCAGAGGCGAGGGTGAATTGTTGACAAGCAATGCCGTTGACCAAAGCCTCAAACAAGGAGGGAAACTGGGGCGGCTTAAGTCCACGAAAGCGTCGGGCGAGTATCGCGAGCCTTCTATCATTCGCAGCATACCGATAGAAGCCCTTGAGATCTACTTGCAAGCCCAACATCCGGTTTAATGTCTCGGTTACACCTGACTTCACTTCGGGCCCGAATGGTACACCAGTCACGGTGGCCTGAAGTCGTGGCGCAGTCATTGAGCCTATCTGTGTAACGGCAATTTCCACAGGCTTGCCGTTCAGCATCAGCGCTCTGCGAAATGTTTTCCCGTCCCATCGATCCATTTTGTTCTCTGGCCAGCGGCGCAGCGCCCAGACCGTGAGATCAAGCCGGAACGGTGGAACCACTTTGAGCGGGAAACGGGGCTCCCCTTCTGCTTGGGTTGGTCTCATAACGCTGCATTAACGAGTGCCGAGCTCGATTTTTTCTCTAACGGTAGCCAAGGTTTTCTCTGCAATAGACCGAACCTTGGAAGCTCCCTCGGCAAGTACCGAATCAACGTAGTTAGCTTCAGCGATTAAGGCGCGATACCGGGACTGCAGAGGCTGTAGACTTTCGATAATGACTTCTGCTAGTTCTCGCTTGAACTCTGCGTAGCCTTTTCCTTCAAAACGCGCTTCTATTTCCGATGTGCTGAGTCCGGTGAAAAGTTGGTAGATCGTCAGCAGGTTGTAGATTCCGGGTCGGCTCGCATCGAAACGAATCTCACGCCGGGAATCCGTCACTGCGCTCATGATTTTCCAGCGAATCTCATCCGAAGAATCAAGCAAGTGAATTGCATGGGCAGAACGTATTTCACTTTTACTCATTTTTTTAGTCGGATCGTTTAACGCCATGATGCGTGCCCCTAATTTCGGGATGGATGGTTCCGGCAGCGTAAACGTCTGTCCATAGAACGAATTGAATCGCCGCGCCACGTCACGGGTCAGTTCCAAATGTTGCTTCTGATCCTCACCAACCGGAACGAGATCGGTTTGGTATAACAGAATGTCGGCGGCCATCAGCGCAGGGTAAATAAAAAGGCCGACCGGAACCGATTCCTTTTGCTTTTGCGATTTTTCCTTAAACTGAGTCATCCGCTGCATCCACCCCATCGGGATGAAACAGCTTAAGATCCAGGCGAGTTCGGCATGAGCGCTGATATGCGACTGAACAAAGACTGCCGATTGTTTGAGATCTACGCCGGAAGCAAGTAGGAGAGCTGCGATCTCGCGGGTCTTGGCCTTTAGAGTCTCAGGTTCTTGTGGAATGCTGATAGCATGCAAGTCGACAATGCAAAAGATGTTTTCGAATTCCGCCTGCGTTGCTACCCAATGTCGTATCGCACCCAGATAGTTTCCAATGTAGATGCTGCCTGTTGGTTGGATACCAGAAAATACTCGCTTCTTCATCCTTTTTGGAAATCTCTTCAGGCCACTCTCATACGGGCTTCAGCGCCTGTTCGAACAAACGTCGCGTCTCGTCCGGACAGCCCTCGCCATAACAAGGCAATGTGTCTACCCCGACTATTTGCGGTCTTTCATGACAGGAAAGACGATGGGCAGCCGCAAGCGCGTACCAATCGGCAAGCATCACTGTTGGCGTCCCATGGACTTTGTAATGTTCCCGCCCCAGCTGCGACTCAAAGCCGCGCCTTTCCGTCAAGCACAAGAGAACTTCAGATATTGGCAAGCTCGCCGAAATATTCCTGATCCTCGTTATATCCTCCTTCGCCTTGGCCAATGGACTCGACGCTTTCTACGAATTCGATTGACCGAATCCACTTGACCATCTTGAAGCCAAGTTGGTTCTCAACTCTGAGCCGCAAGGGCGCGCCATGCAGGTCACCGAGCGGCTTAAAATTCATCTCGTAGGCGAGCAAGCTTTGCGGGTGCCGGAGATTCGCAATCGAGTGACTGTCGTAGTATTGGCCTCCCTCCAGTCCTTCTCCGAAGGAATAGAAAACAACGATCCGCGCATTCGGCTTTGGTCGGACCAGACGCATTAACTCACTCGTCGGCAACCCGCCCCACTCGGCGATGCCCGACCAACCCTGGATACAATGGTGTAGCGTGGTCTGCCTCTTCACGCCCATCGCTTTGAGATCATCTAACGAAAGTTCAGCGGGGTTTTCGACCAGGCCGTTTACTTTCAGCCGATAATCCTTGAAATTTTCCGCAGCCAACGTCTTCCACTCTTTAGAGGTGGGTACCTTACCGTTGGGCCAGAGAAAAGGAGAGATCTCCCGGCGGTCGAACTCGGCGGATGGTGCCGCGTTATTGAGAAGGAACTCCATCGCCGGCGTGACAACGGCCTTCGCGAGATGCTGGACGGCTCTGGGACGTCTCCAGGCCAACCAGTTAGCGAAGACATTCACAACTATGATGATGCCGATCCCCAGGAGACCCAGAAACAAACCGAGCCGGCGGGAGTCGTCCGTTCCGAGCACGATGTGGTTCATGTTCCGGACAAAGCCGGTGGCCGACACCATGGCTACGTGTACAACGATAAAGAGGACAAAGGCACACATCACGAAGAAATGAAGCGATCGGCCGATTTGCCGGTTGCCCGGCAGCTTCGGATACCATCTGAAGCGATTCGTCAAGGCTGGCGACATCGACGGGCCGGTGAGAATCGCTAAAGGGGCCAAAACAAAGATAACAGCGAAGTAAGTCAGTTGTTGAAGCGCATTATAGCGGTAAAAGCCCAACTCCGGCGGCAAATGAAAAGTTGCATAGTGAACAAAAACAGCCCAGGCGTCAGGCACAACCTGCCACGTGGTGGGCACTAGGCGTTTCCACTGCTCAGTGCTGAACAACAGGATGACATAGACTAGGCCATTGATCACCCAAAAGAGAACACTAAGAAAATGCCAGTGTCGAGCCATGCCAACGGTATGCCGGTAACCTGGCAGGCCGATCCACGGAGAAAGGTACCGCGAGTCGTCCTTGGCAGTCCAGACGCGATCTTTCGGCACCTCGAGCGGTGTGAACCGAAGCCACTCCGTGCCAGGAGTGCAGTGAACATTCCAGTAGAGCCGGGGGTGGTCGACAAAAATTTGCAGGCCACTGCGGATCAGAAGGATGATGAAAAAGAAATTGATGTAGTGGGTGAAACGAAGCCATGCTGGAAACCCCTGGGGAGCCATAGTTTTGACGAAAGCCTGACGACTCGGCGGCAGTGCGGGGAGACCAAGCAGTGCCCATTGGATGTAAGCCGCCACGACCAGGAGCACTAAAGGTACAATCACAAGCAGCGGTATAGTGAGTCGGATACGCATAGCTCTCTATCTCTCAGCAAAAACCCGTTAGTAGCTTTATCCACGAAACTAGAGCGTCGCTCCCGAGTTTCTTGATTAGAGCGATCAAACCATATCTCCTTTGGTTTTATTCATTCTCGGATTCCAAGGCACCTCATCGCAGGTCTTCGAGAAGCTCTTTTAAAGCCATCGCGTTATTGTGTTCTTTGTCTCGCGCGCCGTAAAGTAAAATGAGCGGCAGCTGTGATATGTTGCCAGACCGCCTTATCAGGAGCTTATTCAACAACCCAAACGGTGAGGTTGTGGGCGTTGCGGACCAATTCGTCTGCCACGTGATGGTGGAAAAGTTCTTTAAGCCAGGAGAACGATTTTCTCCCGACTACGACCGTGTTGCATTTGTTCAATCGTCCCGCATCTAAGATATCACCGGCCAAGCCTTTGCTTTTGACATCAATCCAAAACTCCGTGTTTACGGCTTTAGCGGGAAGTCGTGCCTTCTTAAAAGTTGATTTTGCTTTTTTCAATATCGGTAATGCCTTTGTTTTGGCTTTTTCAATCCATTGTTCGCGTTTATCTTTGAGTTCGTTCTCCAGTTTCTCCTCCCTCTCAGGATCCTCCGACCCTCCGAATTCCGTTAGTTCCGGCGGCAGGGGTCCAAGCACATTCAGCAAGCAAATAGTAAAGTCTCTCTTTCCCGCGATCATGTTGGCTACATAGTTAACCGCCCGCATCGAGGCCTTTGAATCATCCACAGCGACGAGAATCCTGTTTTTTCTGTTCATTTAACTCTTGTCTGTTAAGAGTTTTTTTTCGTACTACACCCTAAACCCTCTGTGCGAAGACTATGTCCACATCTGGCTCTGCCTTCACCGGACAGACAGGCCAGACAAAACCTCACGCCTGAACTGAGTGCGATCCCCGTTAAAGCAATTATTTTTTGCTTTCGCCCAGAGATTTTTTTAGAAGTTCCAAAGTATTCTTCTTAGCTTCTTCCACCGATTGGCCGGCCGCTTTGGCTGCCTCCGCGAAGGTCTTATCAGTGATATTTTTGGCACTGCCTCCATCGTTGTCCGGCAATTCGCACCCGCAATTGTAACACATATAGAAACCTCCTCTTTTCCGAGATCGACCCGTATTATTCTGTAAAGATCGAGCCTGCCCCCGCGATTTCAACAAACTAAAACCGCCGATTGTCCGCGCCTCAGACCATGGAGCAAAACCTCCAGCTCTAAGGGCGCAGTCCGACTCAGCACCTTACTCCTCTAACGTGAAGCCTATGTTCAATATGACCTGATAATGCGCTACCTTCCCGTCTTCGATCTGCCCGCGTGTTTCGGTGACCTCGAACCAATCAAGGTTACGGACCGTTTTGGCAGCTTTCGCGATGGCTGTTTCGATGGCATCCTCAATACTGGTACTAGAAGACCCGGCGAGCTGAATGATTTTATAGACATGGTTACTCATTGTTTGTTCCTCCCCTGACGCCCGACGGGCGTGCTCCTTACTGTTTCAATCTTCAATTGTCCAGCGTCTTCCACGCTGGCGAACTCTGCATGCTGTTCCATCACCATTTCCGGTTAACGACGTACAACGCAAATACGACGCCAGTTTTTCGAATGACCAGCATTGCTTTCACTTCCGTGCGATCACGTAGACTTTTTGCTCGGACGAATAAACTCTTGGTACCACTTCGTGGAGACATACCTGGGTTATGCAGCCTGGTCCGCTTGCGATGCCATACAATAACGCTTCAATTGCCGCACGTTTTTGCCACAATCTCTGCGCTCTTTCCTCGGTCTGTTCAATGGCAAACACTGATCTGCTCATCCCAGATTTTCCGGCACTTTTATTGCGTTAAGATTTGCACAGTCACAGGCGTTGAATCGGCGGCGCGACCGTTTAGCAGCAATCCAACGTATGTTGCGTCGCTGTTTATTCGAGTGTGAGAACGGGTCGGAGGCGAATCTTAAAGTTGCGGGATTAGATTCAAACGTCGCTCGGTCGGGGAAGACGAAATCAGGTCACTATAAAAATGGGGATGCGATCTCTGTTGAGCCGTGGCGGTCCAACGCGTTTCCAATGGTTCGGGATTTGATGTGAACCGCAGCGCGTTGGATAGGATTATCCAGGCTGCATCTCTGTTTCTGCCGGCAGCGCCCCCGGTTACCGGCCAGCATTTGATATCCTAACGTGAATTCACTTGAAAACTCGGTCGCATTTGGCGCCCCCGGAATCGAACCCCGCTGGACGTCCAGCGCTAAAAACGGCCTCGGCACTGCCTATCATACGAGTTGCCGGCTGTGGTTCACGCTCAGCCATGGCATTGTCAACGAAATCTACTATCCCTCCGTCGACGCACCGAACACGCGCGATTTTCAATTTCTTATCAGCGACGGAGAAACGTTTTGCCACGAGGAAAAACGCGACCTGGATCACCGGATCGAATACCCGGAAAAGGATTGTGTTTTTTACCGCCTCACCAATTCGGAACGCGACGGACGCTACCGTCTCGTAAAACACGTCCTTACAGATCCACACCGGTCAGTGCTGCTCATGCACACTAAAGTTGAAGTGCTCGACGAGGAATTGCGCGGCAAGTTGCGCCTCTACGCGCTGCTGGCGCCGCACATTGCGCGTCATGGCGCGGGTAACTCCGGCTGGTGTGCCGAAATCAGCGGCAACAAAGTGCTTCATGCCGAGCGCAAGGATGTTCATCTAATCATTGGATGCAGCGGAGGTTTTTCGCGACGATCCGTTGGCTTTGTCGGTGCTAGCGATGGGTGGCAGGATCTGATGAATAATTTCAAAATGGACTGGGAATTCCATGCCGCGGAGAATGGCAACATCGCGCTGACTGGGGAAATCGATCTTCAGGGCGGCGATGAGTTTACAATCGCAATTGCTCTGGGAGAAAGTTATCAGAGCACAGTGGCCGAATTGCTGCAATCGCTGGCGCAGCCGTTTGATGTTCACCGCGAAGCCTATGTTCGCCAGTGGCAGCGCACGGTTGTCAATCCAAAGTATGATTTCAGCGACCAGACGTCGGACGGCGGTCAGATCTATCGCCTGAGCCGCTGCATCCTGCTCGCCCATGAAGATAAATCGTTTCAAGGCGCGCTGGTTGCGTCGATGAGCATCCCGTGGGGTGAGACACGAAATGACGATGATCTGGGCGGATATCATCTTGTCTGGACACGCGACCTGGCGCAGAGCGCGACCGCACTCCTGGCAACAGGCCAGACCGGAACCCCGTTGCGCGCTTTGATCTGGCTCGCGGCCATCCAGGGAACGGACGGCAGGTTTCCCCAAAATAGCTGGATCAATGGGAACGCGTATTGGTCCGGTGTGCAACTCGATGAAATTGCCGCCCCAATCCTGCTTGCGTGGCGTTTGCGCAGCGAAGGCGTCCCGCTAGGGTTGTTCGATCCGTGCGTCATGATTTTCCGCGCAGCAGCATATCTCATCCGGCAGGGGCCGGTAACCGCACAAGAACGCTGGGAGGAAAACGCCGGCTATTCACCCTCGACGCTCGCTACAATGATTGCCAGTCTCGTGTGTGCCGCGGAGTTCGCCAGACAGCGCGATGAAACGAGTACGGCGGATTTCATTCTGGAGTATGCTGACTGGTTGGCGGCGCACGTTGAAGAATGGACCGTCACTACATGCGGTCAATCGGTCGAAGGTTTTCCGCGTCACTACATTCGCATCAATCCCACTGATCCAGAGTCACCCGATCCGCACGCCGATCCGAACACAACGATGCTCGCGGTGGCCAACGGCGGCGGCCTCCATCCGGCAAGGAACGTTGTCGGCGGTGATTTTCTTCACTTGGTGCGGCTGGGCATTCGTGCTGCGAACCATCCCATCGTCCGTGATTCGATCGAAGTCATCGATCGCATACTCAAGCGCGACTTGCCGCAAGGTCCGTGCTGGCGCCGCTACAATCATGATGGTTATGGGCAGAAGGAGGACGGCAGCGCTTTCGATGGCAGGGGCGTGGGCCGCTCCTGGCCGATTTTGACGGGGGAACGCGGCCATTACGAGATTGCTGCCGGACGCGATCCAATGCCGTTCATTTCCGCGATGGAAAAGTTTGCCAACGAAGGTGGCATGATCAGCGAGCAGTTGTGGGACGCCGAAGATCTGCCGGAGAGAAATATGAGGCGCGGTCGGCCAACGGGTGCGGCCATGCCGTTGTGTTGGTCGCATGCCGAATATGTCTCACTCGTGCGTAGTGCTCACGACGGCATCTCTTTTGACCGGGTCGAACCGGCATTCCAGCGTTATGTCATCAAGCCGGTGCATAGCCGGCATGAGATCTGGAGCTTCCGCTACCAGCTTCGCCGACTGTCCCATGGAAGAACCTTGCGCCTCATCGTTGCGGCAGACGCGACTATTGTCTGGTCAGCCAATGATTGGGCGAGCACCAACAGGGCGGATGCCATTAATAACAGCGTCCTGAATTTATGGTTCGCAGATCTTCCAACGGAGAACTGTCCTGCCGATTTGGTGATCGAGTTTACATTTTTCTGGAAAGAAGCTCAGCGCTGGGAAGGCAGGAATTATAGAGTCGCTGTAAGCGAACCAAAGTAATGATGCGTCTGTGATGCGGAAAAGTATTAAAAAATGAGCGTGCCTCGAATCAATAGTAAGAGAGCTGCTCTCGGATGAAAAGAATGCCAAGGCGTGAACCTTCGCTGATCGTACTGACGATTGGGCATTCCACACGCACGGTCGAGGAATTCATTGGCCTGCTTCAGGCGCACGGCGTATCTCGCGTAATAGATGTGCGGACGGTGCCGTGCTCCCGGCACAACCCTCAATTCAATAAGACTTCGCTGCCAGGCTCGTTGAAGAAAGCCGGATTGAGCTACGTTCACCTGCCGGGACTCGGCGGGCTGCGTCATGCTCAGCGCGATTCGGTCAACCTGGGCTGGCACAATGCTTCCTTTCGAGGTTATGCGGATTATATGCAGACGCCGGAGTTTGAGAAGAACCTCGAGGAATTAGTTCAATTGGCGAAGCAAGACCGGATCGCATTGATGTGCGCTGAAGCGGTGCCTTGGCGCTGTCATCGCTCGCTCATCGCAGATGCTTTGTTAGTTCGTGGGATTCGCACCGAAGACATCATGAGCCCAACTCGCCGCCAGGTTCATACTCTGACTCCCTTCGCCAAAGTCCGGGGCACCACGATCACATATCCGACCGAGGCATCACGGAGCACTGCAAAGAAGCCGTCGGCCAAACGTTCCCGGTCGCAGCCCGTCGAGAAAACCTGAAACGATCTCCACCCCATAACTCACGACGCCGATTGGATAGGTTATCCTGTTAGACGCCAAATGCAGGGTCAATAAGACTTCGGCATCGGAGAGAATTCCCGTGAGAAGTGGCCTGATGAATGAACAGAATAAACGGAAGCACATCATCGGGCAGCTTGCGGAATTGCGCTCCAGCAACGATAAGCTGATCCAGATCGCGCGAAGTATCGTTGTCTATGGAGCACAGATAAGGTGCCTAAGATCACGCGTCGATTCTTCAGCTCGTGTCTCTGGCGCGCTGATTGTGACGAGCTCGGCGAGTACCTGGAGCGAGAAGTCGGGAAGAAGTCCTCTTTCAAGCATCGACCGACGAGCAAGTTTTTTTAAGATAGAGCGGTGTTGTCTGTCGTTTTTATCCGTCATGCCGTCACTGATAAAGGATCTGCCCTGTTCAGTACCTTCAAAATTTCACCTTTTTGTAAAAAACCGTCTTCACCATTTCCGCTGCGATAATGTAAAGCATGACAATTACCACTATGAGCAAAAGGAACGAAATCGGCAGCCGGCTAAATCCAAAAATCTCACCAAGCGGCGTGAAGGGCACAACCACCGTCACGATAACAGTCAATAGAGTCGCCATTAAGAGATACTTCGAGGGTCTACTCTTGAAGGAAGGTTTCCGACTTCGAATAACAAGCACAATCAAGGACGCTGAAATAACCGACTCCAGAAACCAGCCGGTTCTGAACTGATCCTGGGTCGCATGAAGCATGATCAAAAGTGCGGCGAAGGTGAGGTAGTCAAACACCGAACTCAGCAGGCCGAAGGTTATCATAAACTTGCGAATGGCCTTGATGTCCCAGCGCCGCGGATGGTCAACCATTTCGCTATCCACCCGGTCGGTGGCGATGGTCATCTCGGGAAAATCGGTCATCAGGTTGGTGAGCAAGATCTGCTTGGGCAGCAATGGGAGAAACGGCAGGTAGAGCGATACTCCGGCCATGCTGAACATGTTGCCGAAATTGGCGCTGGTGGCCATGAAGACATACTTGAGCGTGTTCGCGAAGGTCGTCCGTCCTTCACGCACGCCCTGCACAAGGACACCCAGATCCTTTTCGAGTAAGACGATATCAGCCGCCTCTTTGGCAACATCGACGGCGCTCTCAACGGAAATACCAACATCGGCGGCATGGAGCGTCGAGGCATCATTGATGCCGTCTCCCATATAACCGACGACGTTTCCAGCCGTCTTGAGGGCGAGGATGATGCGCTCTTTCTGGTTGGGCTCGATTTCGGCGAAGACGTCCACGTCAACCAGATGTTTGAGCAGCGCGCCATCGCTTAGCCGGCGAAGGTCCGGCCCTGTGAGGATTTTTGTACTCGATAATCCCATCTGTTGACTGACATTGGCCGCGACCAGGTGATTGTCTCCGGTGATGATCTTCAGTGCAACGCCGAGGTTTTTCAGGCTGGCAATGGTCTCGATGATCTTGGGCTTGGGCGGATCAAAAAGAACAAGGAATCCCAAAAACGTCATGCCGGCCTCGTCGACTTTGCTCATCAGTGATGCAGATCCCATATTTTTATATGCGACGCCGAGGGTGCGAAAGCCCTTATTACTGAACTCCTCGAAGTGCTGCTGGATTTGGACCTGCACCACGGCGATATCGACGAGGGTTCCCGCTCCAGTTTCCGCCGCTGAACAGACGGCAAGCACATTTTGCAGCGCGCCTTTGGTCACCATCAGATGGGTATCATCATGAGCAACCAGAACGCTCAATCGCCTCCGAAGAAAATCATACGGGATTTCGTCCGCCTTCCGGTAGCCGGACAGGTCAAACTGGCACTGGGCGCGGATAGCTGCATCGATGGGGTTTGTAAAGCCGGTCTCGTAAAACGCATTGAGATACGCATGAAGAAGCACTTTATCGCTTGAAGCACCTGTCACATCAAGGGCGGATTGTAAGCGCACGCTGCCTTCGGTCAGGGTGCCGGTCTTATCGGAGCAGATCACGTTCATGCTGCCGAAGTTTTCAATCGAAGCGAGCCGTTTGACGATCACTCTTGCTTGCGCCATCCGTTTGGCGCCGTGGGCAAGATTGATGCTGATGATTGCCGGCAACAGTTGCGGAGTGAGGCCAACCGCGAGTGCCAGGGAAAAGAGGAAGGAGTCCAGAATCGGACGCGCCAAGTAGACGTTGATAGCGAAGATAGCCATCACCAGCACGAGCGTCACTTCCATGAGGAAATAACCGAATCGCCGTATGCCACGTTCAAAGTCCGTTTCCTGCGGCCGGAGTCTTAACCGCTCGGAGACCTTGCCGAACTCGGTTTGCTTGCCTGTGGTTATGACCAGCGCCTTAGCGCTGCCGCTAACCACATGAGTTCCCATCCATAGCGCATTTGTCCGCTGGCCAAGCGGTGTCTCCGGCGCAAGCACCCCAACGGATTTCTCTACAGGGTAGGTTTCACCCGTCAGGGTTGCTTCATCGACAAAGAGATCTTTAGATTCATCAACCAGACAGTCACCCGGGACGATATCTCCGGCGTTTAGAATGACGATATCTCCGGGCACAATCTCTTCGACGGGAATTTCATAAGGCCTTCCATCACGAAGCACGGTAGCCTTAATTTGCACCATGGCCAGCAGTTGCTCCACGGCGTTGGTTGCGCTGTGCTCTTGCCAAAACCCGAGAAGGCCGCTTACGAGGACAATTGTGAGAATGATGAGAGCGTTAACAGGATCGTGTAAAAAAAATGACAATCCAGTGGCAAACAAAAGAAGGAGGATGAGCGGGCTCTTGAATTGAGCCAACAGGAGCGTGAGCACATCCGACCGCTTTTGGGGCTCCAGGAGATTAGAGCCATAGCGGGCGAGCCGCTGCCTGGCTTCCTCACTGCTCAATCCTTCCGTTGCCGTTTCAAGGCGCTGGAGTATCTCGATCGCAGAGACGCACCAGAAGGCCGAAAGGAGTTGGTTCATACCGATTGTTGAACTTACAACCTTATTTTCGAAAGTGTTGTCGAACTTTTGCCGCAATCTGGCGATCGGTCATCTTGTCGACTGTTTCAATGCCGACGATGCGCTCACCAAGTCCCTTATTCGCAAGTCGTTTTTGGAGCTCGCCCTTTGCCTCGCCAGGACCAAAGATCAAAATAGATTCTGAATCGCGAAGATGCGAGGTTACCTCGTCATAGTATCTGTTAAGATGGCTGGTAAATTGTCTGTCTCGCTGGTCGTCTGCCTTGCCTTCTTCTGCTCTAGAACCGCCAGAAAATCGGACATGCTTCTCCATGCCTGATTCTATTCGCCTCGTTTCTTCTCCGTCGTCTTCGATAAACACGATAAACGTCTCGCTGTGGTCAATCCACAAACCCGCTTGTCTTTTCATAGATCCCTCCTTTGCCTACGCAATCCGCCTGATATCTTTCAGGGGAGCATCGCGCCGTGCTTGGGCCCGCCGTGGGCTGGCTCTGAAGGCCGTTCCGCATCAGTGACTCCCTCAAAGCATCACACGCTTGCAACCGCAAGCCTTATTGGTTAGCAGTGGTTGCCATTTCTTGAGCAGGCGCTGGACTCTCCTGTGCCGTCACGGCATTTCAAATTGAAACGCCTCCGGTCTGATGGTGAGGACAGGGCAGGATGCCGTACGCACCACCTTTTCGGCCACGCTGCCTAAGAGCACATGGGGCAAACCGCTTCTACCGTGCGTGCCTATCACGATTATATCCGCTTGCACGTGCTTCGCTTGATGCACAATCGCGGTGGCCGTTTGACCTTCTTCAGTGCATTTTTCCCAGGCGACTTTCTCTAAGGGCAAACCGGAGAGGAAAGCTTCCCACTCGGGTTCAATCTCTTCTGGGGAAGGCGTTGAAATCGGCACGCTTACGCCCAGATCATGCGCATATGCGATAGTATATGAATGATAAGAGTCCAGAACATGAAAGAAAACGATCCGGGCAGAAAAGTTCTTCGCTAGCATGAGCGCCTCCTCGGCGGCTTTTCTGGCACAAGAGGAGAAATCCGTGGGGACCAAAAATGTTTTGGCTTCGGAACTCAGGGACTTTTTCGTAACCATTACGGGTACCATGGCCTTGCGTAGGATCCGCTCGCTTGTACTGCCGAGAAAGGGCCCTTCCGTCCGGGACGCGCCACCGACTACTATCAGATCCGCCAGCCAGGCCCTTCCGGCAATGATGAGTTCAACAAATGGTTTGCCCATGCGCACCTCGTATTCCACTTGCAGGCGGGCGAGCGCCGGGCTTACCGCTAACGCCCGCAGTCTTGCTCCGGTTTTCTGTGCGATCTCCTCTAGAGTGAAAGGCGAAGTGAGCGGATGCGAGATCCTCTGATAGGCATCGAGCGGTTCTACCACGTGAACCAGTCGCAGTGCAGCACCACATCGATTGGCAAGCGCCACTGCGGATCCTAGCGCTACCTCTCCGCCGACTCCCAGATCATGACCAACAATAATCCTTTTTAGCTGTCTCATACGGGGTCCCCCTTTTTAACCGATTTCTTTTCTGACGAGTGAATGTTTTCCTCCAAGAGGAGACTTGGTTACTTGCCGCAAAGCTAAGGATAGTGATAGTTTACCCATTGTCCAAGAAGATGCTCCTTCGATCATTACAAAAGAATCAGCATGCTGCAGTTGGTTCACGACGCGCTTTACTCCATTTACGTTGCGGCCATCGGCTGCAGTAGTGGTCTTTGCATCCTGAAAAAGGACAATTCCATACTATGCCCCAGAAGATATGTCTCCTCCGCGTTCACGCGATGAGGCTTTCGCGCCATGACCCATCTCTTTTGCGACGTATTCAGTTTCGCCAGAGCGCGTTTGATCTCTAGAACCCTTAGCAGTCCCGTTTGAGTGATCATGCCCATCATCTGATCCCCGCGCATGACCAAAAGGCGAGTTACGTTCTCTTGTGACATCTTCTTTAAGGCTTCGATCAGAGAAACCAGACATAGTTCATGTGAGGCGCGCGCGTCACTCTCCGGCCATAACAAGGGCAGGCCGACACGGTGGTGGAGCAGGTGATGACGCCGATTAACGCAGCGATGACCATTCTCCCGGAAACCTCTTTGATCGAGCAGCGCAGGACGCGCGCCGTTAGTGCAAAGTCCAGGAAAGGTGAAGAGGTCCTTCCGGCTCTTCAGCTTCAACGAATAAATGGGCCAACTTGGCTCGGTGGGCATAGCTGCTCCTCCCTTTTATGACCCGGAACCTGGCCGATCGCGTGGATGACAAAGGCGCTTGGACGCGCGCGATCGAAGCTCTCGTGGTGCTGCTGTTCTCGCTCGAGCACGAATCCGAATCCGGCACAAACACTGATTGAGTGCAGGTAATAGCTCAGAGGTCGATGACAACGTCGCCCCGGGGCTGAGAGCAGCAGATGAGCACATTGCCCTCGGCAGGGATTTCGAGTGGATCGGGCCGGTAATCGACCGCTCCGGCCACGAGTCCGCTCTCGCAGCGGTGGCACACCCCGGTGCGGCACGACCATCTCACGGGAACATCGCAGGCTTCGGCAAGCTCCAGCAGGCTTCGGTACTTCGGATCCCAGTAAATCGAGAGATTGCTGCGCGCAAATGAAACGAGCGGCCCGGTCCCCACGGTCCCGACGGGGGAGTGTGGAAGTCGATGATGGGGATCAACGATGCCCGGCATGCTGGATTCGCCAGAGCCGAACACTTCGGTATATATGCGCGCGCGGGGAACGCCCCAGGCTGCGAGATTCGTGCTCACGGCGCGCATGAATGCTGTTGGACCGCATAGGTAAAAATCGGCGGTGCGGGGAACATTCAGCTCGTCGAAGCACGCTACCGCCAGATGCCCACGGGCATCGAAATCCGTGCCGAGTCGATCCTCGGGCGTCGGTCTGCTGTACCAGATTCGGCTCCGGCCATGGGGCAGGAGGCGCAGCAAGGCACGCGACTCCAGGGCAAACGGGTGGTGCCTGGCGTTGCGGGCGCCGTAAAGCCACCAGATTTCCCGTGTTGAAGGCTTAGCGACCAGCGCGTGCAGTATCGCCAGCACCGGAGTGATGCCGATACCGGCACTCGCCAGGACGAGCGGGCGCTCGCCCTGTTTGGGCGTGAAGCTGCCTCGTGGCGCGCTCGCCTCCAGCATGTCGCCAATGCCGATCTGGCGATCGAGATAAGTGCTGGCCGCACCGGTGATCTCGCATTTAATGCTTATACGGTACTGTGCCGTATTGGGCGCGCCCGAAAGCGAGTAACTGCGCATGAGCGGTAACGCTTCGCGCTTCGGTTGTAGGCGCAGGACAATGAACTGACCCGGCAGCGGGGTGGCGAGCGGCAGCGCGTCCGCCGGTTCGAACACGAGCGAAATCACATCGATACTCTCACGCGTTTTTGCGGTGACACGCATGGGACGGAAGCCCCGCCAGGCGGGCGGCGAGAGCGAGACGTCTGAAGGTGCAAGCCCCGCGTTCCCGCTCGCCGGGCCGGCGCTGAGTTCTTGCTGAAGCAGAGCCTGGAACGAGTTTTTCCATCCGGCGCTGAGTGCTGGAATGCGCAGCGCGCGCTCGAGTTCTTCGCGGCGATGGCCGGGGAGGTAGAGCAGCGCATTGACTTGGGCAACGGTCATCCGCTCGGCCCCCGAGGCAACCTTGATGATTTCCTCGCCTGCCTCGACCTCGCCCTCTTCAAGCACACGGAAGTAAAAGCCGGGCCTGCCGTGGGAGACAAGCAGCGCGGCCATCCTGAGCTCGTTCATCCGGATGCCGATGCGGTAGCAGGTCACACGCGGCTGCGTCACCTCGAATAGCGCGCTCCCGATCCGGTACCGGTCACCGATGCACACCTCGTCATCGGGCAGGCCTTCAACGGTGAAGTTTTCGCCAAACTGTCCGAAGCTGAAGTCATCCCGGTCAAGTTCCCGCTGCCAGTAGCGGTAGCAATCGATCTGGTAGACGAAGACGGCCCGATGTTCGCCGCCGTGGCCGATCAAGTCGCCCTGTTCGTCACCGTCGAGATTGAGCCGACGCGCCATACGCCGGCCCGAAACTGCGCGCTTCCAGACCGCCGTATGGACCGTCTCCCCGTGCCACGCGATATCGTTTGGAAGACCAACGTTAACCGACAATAGCCGCAACATAACCGTTCCTGGCTTTTTCGAGCTTCACGCCGGCCTTGGCTCCGGCGATCACCGCAAAGGTCTTTTCAGAAACCGATGCGGTCACCTTGCCGCCGTGCGCCTCAATCAGGCACTTGCCTTTTCTGAGCGATCGAGAGCCGTACCCGTCAACACAAAGCTCTGCCTTGCGAAAAATGCGCTCGGCGACTCTTGGTTGACCGCGGCCACCTCGAGCGCCGGCTCGTCGATGACCAACTTGAGAATCGCGCGTCCGATTCGTCCCAGGCCATTGATGGCGATTATGGTGCTCATTCTGGAAGCGTGCTCAACTCTTCACCACGGTCACCGTAGATACCGTGATTTCCCCAAGGTAAGCTCGCTGCACTTCAGGGTCGTTTTCCAGTTCCTTGGCGGTGCCCTCGCGTACGATCTCGCCGGTCTCCATCACGTAGCCACGGTCGGCAACGGACAGCGCAGCGTGCACGTCCTGCTCGACCAGCAGCACGGTGACTCCCTGGCTGCGGATCTGCGTCATGGTTTCGAGCAGCAAATCGACGACCACGGGGGCCAGCCCCAGGCTCATCTCGTCCACCATCATCAGCCGCGGCCTGGCCATCAGGGCGCGCGCCATCGCGCACATCTGCTGCTCGCCGCCCGACAGGCTCCCTGCAAGCTGGCGGCGGCGCCCGGCGAGCGCCGGGAAGAGCCGATAGACGCGCTCCAGATCGTCCTTGATCGCCGTCATGTCCCGGCGCTTGTAGGCGCCCATCCGCAGATTTTCTTCAACGCTCATCTGGTCGAAGAGCTGGCGTCCTTCCGGGACCTGCACTAGGCCCATGGCGAAAACCTGGTCCGCGGTGGCGCCGGCAATCGACCGGCCATCGAAGCTCATGTCACCCCGCGACGGTATGAGCCTCGAAAGCGCGCGCAGCAAGGTGGTCTTGCCGGCGCCGTTACCGCCGACCATGGCCACGATCTCGGCCGGCTGGATGTCGATGCTTACGTCGCGCAACACCGGCATTTCGCCATATCCCGCACTGAGCCGCGTGGTCTTGAGCAATGCGTCGCTCATTGTCGTTTGTGCCCCAGGTAGGCTTCGATCACTCGCGAGTCGCGCAGCACGTCGTCGGTTCCGCCTTCCATGATCTTCTCGCCGTGATGCAGCACCAACACCCGGTCCGAGAGGCTCTTTATCGCTTTCATGACATGCTCGATCACCAGGATGCTGATGCCTTGGTCGCGCACTTTCTTGATGTCCTCGATGACCTCTTCGATCTCGACGTGATTGAGGCCGGCCATGACCTCATCCAACAGCAAAAGTCGGGGCTTCATGGCGAGCGCCCTCGCCAGCTCCAGCCGCTTGCGATCGGGGCCGCCCAGCGCATCCGCGTGCTGCGCAATGCGCTTGCCCAGACCGACGAACTCCAGGCATGCGCGGGCTTGTTCGCGCGCGCGCCCGAGATTGCGCTCGCCGCCGTTCGCGCCGAACAGCGCCCCCACCGATACGTTCTCCAGCACGCTCATACCGGGGAACGGCTTCATGACCTGGAAAGTGCGGCCGATGCCCAAGTGGGCGCGCCGGTAGGCCGGCACCCCGCGCATCGATTGCCCTTCGAACACGATATCGCCCTCGGTCGGATCGAGTGTACCGTTCACCATGTTGACGAGCGTGGTCTTGCCGGCGCCGTTCGGCCCGATCAGGCCGAGAATCTCGCCGCGCTTCAGATGGAAGCTGACGTTGCTGACCGCCACCACACCGTGGAAGCGCTTAATGAGGCCGCTGACTTCGAGAATATTTTCCATTTACAAGCGGTGCGTCCTGACATTATCGATGAAGTAGCCCCAGCCCATCCGCTTGATGTGCTGAACGAGATGGGCGATGCCGCGCGGCATGAACATCACCGCAATGACAATGACGATGCCGAAGAACATGCTGGCGATGCTCGTGACCTTGGTCGCGAGAACTTCGGAGATGGCCGACAGGATAAACGCCCCCGCCACCGGACCGAGTACGCTGCCCGGGCCGCCGAACACCGCCATGATGATCATCTTGACGTTTAGACCGATATCGAACACGCCGACCGGATCGATAAAGGTGATGTAGTAGGCATAAATCCCGCCCGCGAGCGCGGTGAACGCCGCCGAGAGCATGAACGCCAGAACCTTGTAGAGCGTGGTATTGACGCCCATCACCGCGGCGCCTTCCTCGTTCTCGCGAATGGCAATCAGGCCGAGACCAAAGCGGCTGCGCGAGAGCCAAAAGATGGTCAGCGTGGCGAGTACCAGGAGTCCCAGCGCCAGTTCGTAGAACAGCACCTCGCTTCTGAGGAGCGGCAAAACCAGTCCGATATTGCTGCCTGCGATCTCGAGGTTGGAAACGATCGCGGTCATGACAAGAGCAAGGCCGAGGGTGCAAATCGCAAAATAGTGGCCCTTGAGCCGTAGCACCGCTAGCCCCAGCAGCCCGGCGAACACGACTCCCAGGCCCAGACCGAGCAGCATCCCCACCCAGAACGGCAGGTGGTACTGCACCATTGCAATGGCCACGCCGTAGGCGCCAAGTCCGTAGAACACCGAATTGCCGAACGACGGATAGCCGGTATAGCCACTGATGATGTTCCAACCCTGCGCCAAGGTCGCCAGCAGAAGGACGTTGATGCCGAACTGCACCAACACGGTGTTGCCGATCCAGGGCAGCGCGGCAAGCAGCGCGACGATTACCGCCAGCACTATCCCCCAGGCAGTGCTTTTCATGTCGTTCTGCCGAGAAGGCCGCTCGGCCGCACATTCAGGATCAGGACCAGAATGCCGAAGCTCGCCACATCCCGGTAAGTGGACCCGATGTAAAGCGCAGTGAGCGATTCAATGATGCCCAAGAACAGGCCGCCGACGATCACCCACAGCGGATTGTCGAGGCCACCGATGATCGCTATCACAAACGACTTGGCGGTAAGCGGCCCGCCGATATAGGGATTGATTTGTGACACGGTTCCATAGAGCCCCCCCGCGACCCCGGCGAGCGCCGCCCCCAGACCGAAGGTCAGTGCGTAAACGCTCTTCGGACTGACGCCATAGAGCCGCGCAGCGACCCGGTTCTGCGCGGCGGCGCGGATGCCCCGCCCGGTGCGGGTGTGAAGCAGCAACAGCCACATCGCCACCGTGAGCCCGATCGCGATCACGAAGACGAGAACCTGCACGTAAGGAATCGTGATGCCGCCGACGGTGTAGTTCGACCCGGCGTAGCCAGGATTGATGGTGCGGAAGTCCGCCGAGAACCAGAGCTGTGTCAGATAGGTAAGGACCACCTCGATGCCGAAAGTGATCAGCAGGGTGTTGAACATCGGCCCGCGGATCACCAGGTTGAGAACGCCGCGCTGGATGAGATAGCCGATGGCGAACAGCACTGCCGCCGCAATTGGCAACGCGGCAAAGGGGTCGATGTACGCGCCGGTCACCAGGAAATAAGTGACATAGGCGCCCAGCATGATGAGCGCCCCGTGCG
>QHOF01000494.1 GCA_003219335.1 Verrucomicrobiota bacterium
GATATTGCGATCGCCCAATCCTGCGCGCGGATCATGTTGCTCCAACTGTTCGATGAGCCAGCGCGAATAATAAATACCGACGTAAAGTTGATCGCCGGCGCGGCGCAAAAACGTGCGCGCGAGCTCGCTCAGTTCGCGTGCGGATTTTCCAGCGAACAGCGACAGTTGTGCGCAACGCGTGGGATCAATCAGGCAATCTTCCAGATTGATCCCGACCTGCGCATAGGTTCGCTCGAATAACTTCTGGATTTGGCTAAAGAGCGTCTCGTTCACAAACGTCAAGGAGCGGCGGTCTCTAGTCCGCCGTGCACCACTAGGTCGATTTGGCGAAGAAGCATTGAGTTCACAAACAGAGCGACGGTCGCGCGTCGTCAATCCAGATTGAGCAACCGATCGGAAAGCTGATTCAGCGCCAGTCGGACATCACGAAATCGATCGGCCAAGCCCTCGAAGACATCATCCAGTTCGCACCGGCGCGCGACAGCGTGCGACGCAACGAGTTGGTAGCTCGTTCGGCCGACCTGCTCGTAGAATTCGATGTCCGGCCCGCCCCGCAAACTGCGCCGCTGGGTGTTCTCGTGAAAAATGCCGCTGATGAAAAGCGAGTAATTGCCAATGTGCGCCCGAAGCAGAAACGCCTGCTCAGGACTCGCCCGGGTCAGCGCGATGAGCATGTCGGAAATATATTCGTGCACGCGCTGATCGATTTCATCGGAGACCTGCAACCGGTTCGCGCGCGAAAACGTTTCGAGCAACGACGCCACGTAATCGCAAAGCTTCCGGTCGCCGATTCCGCCCTGTTGCAAGACGTGCCGGGCCAGAACGTAAAAGTAAAACTGAGACGATATCCGCAAATGTCCGCAGTGATTCAGGATTGCGTCCACCAGTCGTGGATGATCGAGAATCGAATCGCGCGTTTCGATATCGCTCAGAAGATCGACCAGCGAAACCTGATCGGTTTGCGAACGCGCGAGCGTGCGCACGGTGAAGTCGAAATCGGCGGCGGTGAACCGCGCCCGACAATTCGCTCGGATCATCGGGAACTCATAGTGCGCGACGGCGGCGACTATTGCAAGCCAGATTGTTTACTGCCGCTACGCGCTATCGGAACAGGTATCCTTGGAGCGGCACGCGGGCCTCCAGCCTGCGTGGCTAAGATCGCAATCTGGTGGAGTCGCCGGGCGTTTGCCTTTAGTGGGGCCTCCTCAACATGCGCAAGATTAGGGTCGACTTTGACAATAAGCGGTGAGCGCAATGCACCAAGATGGCTTTAACTCAATCCACATCATGATCTCGAAAATTATTAGCCGCGCAGCATGTCTGATGGAACTCGCTTCCAATTCCAAATCTTTCTCCAACTGTCCAGACTTGCACGGTGGTGCCCCGGGCTTGCCCGGAGATAGAATCTGGATGAAGCCCGCTCTGGGTAAAGAAAAGGTCGTTCCGCTGCCGTGGATAAAGGATTTCGGACCTGTCGCAGACCGCCGTGTGTCTGGTAACTTGTTCTTTAGACCTGAGCGGAACAAACCTAACTCTTACTCCTCCTATAAAACCAGGGAGCGAGAATAATAGCAGCTAAAAGGACTAACTGAATTACGAAGGTAGATGTGTCCACCTTCGCGTAGCGTTGGATCCTGTTCGTGTTAAAGCGCCGAGCATTTCCGCGAGGCGCGACTCGTAAGAATTGCACGTGGGACATTCGCCATTGGACTTGACCCATTCGGGATGTTGGATCCGCAGATTGTCGTGAATGTGTTGCTGGAGCTCGGTGTAGGTGTGGATTTGATACATGGCTATTGTCTTGGTGAAAGATTCAAGGGTGACGCGGGACGGTTCCGACAAAGGGCTCGGCAGAATCCCCGACGAGGGTTGGCGCCATGAGTGCGCGGTACGGCCAAGTGAGCGTATTCCAAAGGGCGGCACGAACGTGCTTGCGTTGTGCGCGACGCCGGGCCAACTGGATTACTTTGTAGCGCTGGCGTTGCAGCAACACGGCGAGCAGCCCGCTTTGCGTAAGGGTCGGGATTAATTGTCTCATAACGTAGTCTTTCTGTTTTTCTTGTCCGAAGGACTCTGTAAATTTACCTAATCGGTGAGTGCGTTCCTGGCGTATATTCCGAAAGATTGACCGTTTCTTGTCGTGCGAA
>QHOF01000495.1:0-351 GCA_003219335.1 Verrucomicrobiota bacterium
GCTCCGCGATTTTTTTGGATGCGAGCCTTTCATCCAGTTTACAATCCAGAAATGGCAGTGCGGGTTGTAGCTCGAGTCAAAAGAACTTTCCCACGGGCTTCTCTTGTTATCGCTGGTCAAGACAAAGGGATGCAGGTTGGCGTGCGGCGTCTGACGCAAGAACTGGGATTGAATGGCGCAGCACGCTTTCCGGGTTTTTTGGATATGAAGGCAAAGGTGCGAGAGGGAAATTCTGCTGACATTTTCCTTAATACAAACCACATAGATAATATGCCCGTCAGCGTTATTGAAGCCTGCGCTATGGGTTTGCCGGTAGTGGCGACGAATGTCGGGGGCATACCTAATCTGCTG
>QHOF01000495.1:363-2664 GCA_003219335.1 Verrucomicrobiota bacterium
TACCCGATGACGACGATGAAGCCATGGCTTCGGCTGTTACCCGTTTGCTGCAAGATCCAGAACTGGCCGGTCGACTTTCAGCCAATGGCCGGAAACTGGCCGAGAGTTTCTCGTGGGAGCAACTTCATCCTCAGTGGGAGAAGTTATTCAGTAAACTTATGGCACCTTCTGGAAGAACGGCCGAGGAATCGAACTGATGTGTGGCATTTGCGGCATCGTTTCATCTGATCGCACGTACCCAATTGCAGAGTCAACGGTCCTGGCAATGCGGGAAAGCCTGATCCACCGCGGTCCTGATGATGCTGGCCAATATTTGGCACCTGGGATCGCTTTGGGTTCACGTCGGTTGGCGATTCTTGACCTCTCGGCACGTGGGCATATGCCCATGAGCACGCCAGATGGCCGTTACTGGATAACTTATAATGGTGAGGTCTACAATTATCACGAATTAAGACGCGCTTTGAGGGGGCGAGGATATAGATTTCGTTCAAATACCGACACAGAAGTGCTGCTGTATCTTTACGTGCTTGAAGGTCCAGCAATGTTGGATCGGCTCAATGGCATGTTTGCTTTTGCCATTTGGGATAGCCAAGAACGGCGGTTGTTTCTGGCGCGCGATCGGCTTGGTATTAAACCCCTCTACTACGCTTATCACCAAGATGCGCTATTCTTCGCCTCAGAAGAGAAGGCCCTCTTCGCCGCAGGTATCCCGGCGCGGTTTGACCATAGTGTTTGGGAAGAACTTGTTTGTTTCCGCTACATCGCCGGAGAGCGCACTCCCTTTACAGGCGTGAATCGCCTGTTGCCAGGGCATTATCTTGTCTGGCGTGATGGAAAGGTAAAAATTCAGCGTTGGTGGAATCTATCGGAGAAGGCACAGGCGCTGCGTGAAGACTTACCCGCTGATCCGGTCTCCTGGTATCGGCAGATGTTCGATGACGCCGTGAATTTACGTCGGATTAGCGATGTACCAGTCGGTGTTTTACTTAGCGGGGGGCTCGATTCCAGCAGTGTGGCAGAGTCTCTTTCAAAACAAGCGGGCTCTCGCGTTGCCAGTTTTACGGTTCGTTTCGATGAATCGGAGTATGATGAAGGGCCTCTCGCCGAGGAAGTGGCCGCGTCCTGCGAACTTGACGGACATCAACTCGTTGTCTCGCCGCAATTTCTTCTAGAAAAACTGCAGCAAGCTGCATGGTTCAACGATGAGCCGCAGGTACATGGCAACGATCTTCACCTGTTGGCGATCTCGCAATACGCCAAGCCTTGCGTCACAGTATTACTTTCCGGAGAAGGTGCAGACGAAACCCGCGGGGGGTACGTACGTTATCAGCCGTTGCGTCATGCCCGCTATTTTTCTGCAGCGAGGTTGATACTGCCCAACGTTAGCCGTGCCCTGAATCTCAATGGCCGTTGGCGCAAGTTAACACGATTTTTAGAATTGGGTTCACTAGATCGATTTGTGCTTTTTAACGCCTGTAATGTCTTGCCAGATGACCTCCGACAACTAGGAATGTTACCGACTGCTCATTTCCCGTATCGCGAGCAGGTGCTTGCCGAGGCTCGAAAACTATATCCCGCAGATTTTGTGCGTCAAGCAATGTACAACGACCAGCATACATTTTTGTGTTCTGTCCTGGATCGCAATGATCGAATGACGATGGGGGCTTCGATCGAGTGCCGAGTGCCCTTCTTGGATTACCGGCTCGTCGAGATGCTGGCGGCTTTGCCATCGTCAGCTTTATTTATGGGACACAATAGTAAAGGGTTGTTACGAGCAGCCGTTGGCTCGCGACTTCCTCCGAACGTATTGAGACATCGCAAGTGGGGATTCGGCGTTCCATGGAAAATATACTTACGTCAAGTGGAGGAGCTACGCCAAACGCTTTTGGAATTGCCAAACGTAGCTTTAATCGTCGACTCACCTTTGGATTGTGGGGCGGTTCGTAAGCTTGTTCGAGAGTTTCTAGACGGAGACGATAGACCTTTCGCCTTGCTTATGCAGATGCTAATGGCCGCTTTTGCGTGGGAAGCGACACGTGCCGGCGTTCCTGCTGCCATAATTCGAGCGCCCACTTACACTCAGGCCTCACTTCAATAGCATGGTTGTAGACCACTAAATTCCATGTCTGGGATTACTGAACGCCTTTATCAGCGCAGTCCAATCTGGTTGCAGCAAACCGCAGTCGCGGTTTATGGTTGGTGGTGGTACAGGCGCCGCTTCGGTCCTGATTTTCACCGCCTTGTGAACGAGTTTAAGGCGCGAGAGCGTTGGACAGCTGAACAATTTCGCGTGTATCAAAA
>QHOF01000495.1:2806-3254 GCA_003219335.1 Verrucomicrobiota bacterium
CTGCCACTCCTTTCAAAGGAGACACTGCGCAAAAGGGCGAAAGAGTTGGTGACCGAAAGTCCACAGCCGAAGCGCACACTGATATTCAAGTCTAGCGGCACCACAGGAACACCGACTGAAATTTACTACACGACAGAGTTTCACGCGCTTGAGTTGGCCGCGACAGAAGCTCGTAGCTTAAACTGGGCTGGGGTAATCTATCGTGACAGGCGGGTCATGTTCGGAGTTCGGAAAGTATGTCCATTTGATCAGGATAACCCGCCTTTCTGGCGTTTTAGTCCAGCTGAAAATATGGCATATGCTTCCATTTACCATTTATCATCAAGGTTCTTGCCACACTATGTAGAATTCATACGCTCTTATCATCCGGATCTGGTCATGGGTTATCCAAGTGCGCTTGAAACCGTAGCTCGGTATGCTTTGGAGCGACGCGATTTGCCGGCATGCG
>QHOF01000497.1 GCA_003219335.1 Verrucomicrobiota bacterium
GGGCCAGACGGCGATCTGGTATTTGTCGGGACGAACGCTAATTGGTTGGGCTTATGGGCCGACTCTCCCCAGCGGCTGGCTACTGGCAGCTACAGCCGACTTTAACGGTGACGGCAATCCGGACTATGTGCTTTACAAGGCCACCACGGGCCAAACAGCGATCTGGTATCTTAATAACAATGTTTACGTTGGCTCCGCATGGGGCCCAACTCTTCCTGCTGGCTGGAGCTTAGTCGCCGATTTTTGTACTCCATGGGACTATGGCTGTTGTCAGTAAACGCTGCTCATCCGTTGCGGCGATACAGACCCCGGGGACCATTGAGTTAAGCACCAGCGGCACCATGACCAAACAATAGCGAAGACCGGCTCAGGTGACCGGCACGGCCCGACAGCCGACTGCGCGCGCTGTGCGCCGCGCTGGTCCAGATGAGCAGCCGGTGAGATTGAAATTTTCTGCACGCGCAAGCGTCTCCGAAAGATAGACACGAATTGCACAAATTCTCACGAATTTCGCAGGACCAACACGACCTTGGAAATTAATTGGTGCAACTTAGTGAATGGAGCTGAGGGGATTAGCGTGACGGGTAGCGGCGAGCGAGCGGGGAAGCGAGCGAGTTTCAAATTCGTGTCGATGGCCTTTTGCTCGAAAGGGAGACGCTTGCGTTTCAAGAGACAACCTCAACCGCCCGATGGAAAAGGCGGGTGTCGAGCGTCGCCAGTTTCATGCGATGTTGTTCGGCCAATTCGGCCAGATACAGATCGGTAAATTCTCTGCTGGACTGCGCGGCGATTCGTTGCGGCGAAAAATCGTCCGGGATAAATCGGCAGCGATGCTTCCGAAGAAATTCCGAAAGAGCATTTCTGCAAATCTGCGGTTCGGCCCGAAACGGGAATGTCTCGCCACTGCTGATTCGCAAAAAGCCAAGTTCGCTAATCGGGCAAGTGGCCATTTGTTTCCCGCGCAACCAGCCCTCAACTGTAGGCTGGTCTTGATGGTCCCGCCAGATTGCGGCAATCAGCATGTTGACATCAAGGAGGTAGGTCACGGCGGAAATTGCTCAAGCGCTTTGAAGATTTCCTCGCGCGAAATCGGCCGACCGACGGAAAGCAGCGAGTGTTTTCCTTTCCGGCGAATGATCCGAACCTTGTTCCGCGGTTTTCGCTTTGGCCGTTCCATTCGGACCAACACCAGGCGACCGTCGCCCTCTGGCAGAACGTTGACAACGTCGCCAGTGTCAATGCGGGCTTCCTTCCGAGCCTTCGCTGGTATCACCATCTGTCCGCGACCGTAGATTGTTGCATGCATGAATTCACCATGATGTAAGCAATGCTTACAAGCAAGAAATTCGGAGAAGTTTTTTGCCAGCAGCTTCTCGCTGACAGCGGGATCCAACGACCCAGCGCGACCAAAAAGAGTCTCTGCTCGCGAAAGCGTCTTCTCACGAACCTCGTCAGATGAATTGGTGTGAATTCGTGAACCGAGCTGATGGGATCAGCGAGATAGAAGGCAAAGGTCGCCGCGGCGACCGAGCGAGCAGGACAGGGAGCGAGTTTCAAATTCGTGTCTCAAAAGCGTCTCCAAAAAAATTCTTAGTTCCGATGAGCACTTTGATCGCCGTTTTGCGTTTTACCACAATGAAAGGCAAACCACAAAACCAAAAAGAAAGGAACAAAAATGAATTCACTGACTCACCTCAAAAAAATACGCATTCTGCCACTTCTCATTGCACCGGCGCTCGTCGCACTCGCGTCAACCCCAGTTGCGCGCGCGGACGCCGTGACCGACTGGAACCTGATCGCCTCCACCGCGATCGTGACAACTGCGGGGCAGCCGCCGCCAGTATCGGCGCTGAGCTTTGCGATGGTGCAGGGCGCGGTCTATGACGCAGTCAACGCGATCGACCGTGGCCACCAGCCGTACCTCGTCCAGCCTCCTTCAAATCCGACGGACTCGAAAGAGGCCGCCACCGCAACGGCCGCCTTCCGCGTGCTCGTGGGCTTTGATGATCTCCCCGGCCTGTTCCCAGCACAGCAGCCGACGCTGCAGCCGCAGTACGATACGTACATAGCAGGTCTGCCTGATAACCCACCGGGATCGAGAGCTGCTGGAGTCACCATCGGCGAGGCGACAGCCAGGGCAATGCTCACCGCGCGGCTGAACGACGGTCGTTTCGGGCCCTCGCCGACGCCCTACCCGGTAGCGCCGGGCATCTGGCGGCCGACACCGCCTAACTTTCTGAACGACCCCGCGCCGTGGGTCGGGAACGTGCGGCCATTCCTCGTCCCGAGCGCAGAGATGCTCCGCACCGACGGACCGAATGCGCTTACCAGTGCTGCTTACACAGAGGACTTCAGCGAGGTGAAGGAGCTTGGCTCACTCTACAGCACGACCCGAACGGCGGACCAAACCGATGCTGCAATCTTTTCGCAAGACCATGC
>QHOF01000496.1:0-949 GCA_003219335.1 Verrucomicrobiota bacterium
CAGGCTGCGCTCATTGATTCCGGCCTTGGTTGCGATATTGGCGGGAACGTTCTATCCGGGTTTGGTGAGCGCCCAGGAGGGACTCCGTATCGCGTGGGCGGGCGGCGCGTCGAGTGCACCTATCTGGATCGTTCAGGAAAAAGATCTGATGAAGAAGCAAGGCGTCAACGCCGAGATCATCCGGGTCGGCGGGCAACTACCAGGTCACAAGCTCAGTGATCATCAACAGCCGGTGGGGCCGTCTTTGACGTGCTGAACTATGGGCTCTACGTAAACTTCACCATCACGGCGGCGAGATCTCAAGCGCCCACGTATGTTTTACTCGGCGAACCGCTAAGGTGAGAGCAGTTACTTCGAAATGTTGCTCAGCTTAAATTCCTAAGGATTTTAGCTGCTGATACAGTGATGGAATGAAAGCGAATTTAAACTCGAATATTTCCTTTCCCTCAACGTTCTTGACGACCAGTGGCAGGTTAGGTTGGCTAGAAGGAAATACAACTGAGGCGGTGAAACTTGAATGGTCGGAGGCGTCGAGTCTTAAGAACAAACAATAGAAATCTGAGATGAGAGACAATCCTTTGCTCTTTGAGACGTCAATGCCAGGTATTAACGGGAGAACGTCTAGCATTTGGTCGAAGACAGGAGTTATAGCATCCAGGACGATTGCGCCCGTGTTAAAGTCAAAAGTCTGGACGACCGAGAAATAATCAAAGCTGCGATATTTGTACGCCAGCGGGTAAAAAAGGTATTTGCCTCCGTCTTTATCAATGTCATAAAAAATATCCAGCGTTCGATAAAGGATGTTATCAACGTATTTAAATCGTTCTCCATCAAAAAATAGAATCTCGTAGGCATATCCAAATCTTTTTTGCTGATTATTTTTATCTAGTACTTCATCACTCATTAGCTGACATACTCCAGTCAGTAAGGTGATGATAGCGTCATCAAC
>QHOF01000496.1:1040-1785 GCA_003219335.1 Verrucomicrobiota bacterium
AATATGAGCTTCTTCGTAATACAGCTGATGCGGATAATGACTATTCCAGAGAAAGCAATGCGGCTCACTGTCTATTAGCCAACCCATCAAATGAACACCTAGATCCCCTTCGACCCACTCCGTGCAATTTGAGAGGAATTGTTCCAGTCTCTCCCGCGATACAGTCACTCCCTTGAATTCATTGTACACATCTCTTAGCACAGCTTCGGCGACTATTAGATGACCCGTCCATGCTACAACGAAGTTATGACTGATTAGATGAAGTTTCTTAAGACTATACGTTCGACTACCAGTAATTAGAAAATCACCCAGTAACAGAGGAACACCTTGAAACTGTAAACCGGCAATCAAAGTCATAAAGAGAATACTCCCCCGGAATTTTAGTCCGATGTAGGAGGCGCGGAAAGCGGACTGACGATTGTCGGCATCTTAGTTTTGTCCTCAACATTCGTTGTGCCCAGCCAGTCCCTCGTCCCTTTCCAGCCTAGATTTTTGTAAGTATTATCAGGTTTGGCTGGAATATCTTCCGGAAGTTTTGTCAGGTTCGGTACCTCCGCTTTACAATATCGGCTCCATTCGTTCCTGCTCTTCAATTTGAGTCCATGGGCGAACGCCCGGGCTTCAGTGAAAAGCCGGTACTTACGCAAACGCGGCGCAACGGTCCCGGTGCCCAGCCAGTCTCCCATCCCTTCCCAGCCTTGGCTTTTATACGTTCTGTCTGGATGTGTGGGTATATCTTGGGGAA
>QHOF01000496.1:1815-5722 GCA_003219335.1 Verrucomicrobiota bacterium
CATGTAGTGCCACTTTTTAGTTTTAGGCCGCGTGAGAACGCACGAGCTTCCTCGAAAGACCGGAATTCCCGGAGTCGGTTTGAAACCGCTCCTGTTCCCAGCCAGTCTCCCCAACCTGCCCAGCGGCGATGATAGGTTCGCTCTGGAGTGGCTGGAATATCTTCCGGAAGTTTTGTCAGGTTCGGCAATTCTCCTTTACAATATTGCCTCCATTCGTCGTTGTTCTTCAATGTAAGTCCATGGGCGAACGCACGGGCTTCAGTGAAGGCCGATACTTACGCAAACGCGGTGCAACGGTTCCGGTGCCTCCCAAACCCACCCAACCGCGATGTCTATAGGTTCGCTCCGGAGTGGCCGGAATATCTTCCGGAAGTTTTGCCTGGTTCGGCAATTTTCCTTTGCAGTACTTTAGCCATTCAGAATTACTTTTCAATTTAAGCTGGTGAACAAACTTACGGGCCTCGGGAAATGGACGGTATTGGCGCCTGGAGCTTGCTACTGCTCCCGTGCCCAGCCAGTCCCCAAGACTAATCCAGCCCTTTGTTCTATAGACTACCCATGGCGCAATGGGGATATCTTGGGGAAGTTTTATTTTCTCCGGTAAATCACCTTTGCCGTATTTTCGCCATTCACTCACGTCCTTCAGTCCCAGCCTGCGAACGAAGGTCCGAGCCTGGTGAAATTCACGCCACGTACGGAGCTGGTATGAAACTGTTCCTGTTCCTAGCCAATCGCCCCAACTGACCCAGCCGTAATGTTTATAGGCTGTGTCCGGATTAGCAGGAATATCGGCAGGCTTTTTTACCTTATACCTTAGATACCCATTGCAGTACTTTCGCCATTCCGTAACGTTTTTGAGATTTAGGCTGTGCACAAACTCACGCGCCTCTCCAAGAGTCTGCCAGGACAGTCTTGCTAATCTTGACCAGAGTTGCAGTTCAATTGATTTGACAAAATTCGCTGCATTAATTTTCAATCCTTCGGGAATATCAATGCTAAACTGGTCTTTACCACGACTGCGCTTTCGCCCGGCCGAAATACCCCTGAAGTATTCAACTATACGTTCATCGTTTGCACCCAACGCGCGCAGAACTGTGAGCACATTCGTAAATGCGTTCTCCTGAATGATTTGATTCTGCTCTCCCCCGTCGAGCAGTCGATGTAAGCGAGTAAAGAACTGCGTATCTAAGCTACGCCACGTGTCTCCTGCACAGGAATAACTCTCCGTTGATGACGTCTAGGCATAAACGGCTAACAGAAGAAAATAGTGGCTCAGTGTTTCGAAGCAATCACCTTTTTCAGACTTAGAGAGTGGTTCTAGCTGAAACTGAATGTCCTGCCAGGAGTGACATTTGTGGAGAATGCCTGCAGCGTTCATGGGCACATCGAAATCGACCGGAATTATGGCGAGAGCATAGCGTGGGGGCATCTATACCGCCAGGCACGCCGATTGGTCAAGGAAAAATGTCAGCACTAGGCTGGCTCTAACTATGCAACTCGATTAAAATGATAGCAATTTGTTTTTAGTTTCCGCCACCGAGAACTCAACAATTCCCCCAACAATCGCGTGCCCACATGGGTTTAAGAGCCGAAAGCGCCTGCTGGAAACGGCGAACCAGCCCTCCGATGGCCGTTTTGGGCAGACCGTATCCGATACCGTGGTCTTTATGTCAACCTTAATTGACTTGGGCGGGCAGGGATCGACATGTGCTCCGGTTTAAGGGTACAGAATCTTTTAAATGAGCTGGCTGTAGGAGGGATCGAAGGTAATCTCTTGAATCGGAGGCTCGCTTTCAGGAGGGGCCTGGGATTCTTCCCATAGACTTAAGTGTTGAAGAATTTTTTTAATGACTTCGGGCTGGTCAATGAAGCTGATGATGCGCATTTCTCCCTGGCATTTGGCGCAGATAAGCGGGTCTGTTTCATAAACTTGTCGAATGAAGTAGGACCAGCGCTTTTTTAATTCCTTGGATAACGCCGGGGCGTCGATCTCGCTAATTTCGGTTTCCTCTTTGGGCTTCTCCTTTTTTCTTTTCCCCCTCGATACGTTGCTGTAGTAGCCGTAGTAGCGAACCAGTTGCTCCCCCTTGTTGGGGATATGCGTGGTGAGGGTTGCAATCCAATCCAAGACGGGAAAGACGGCGAAATTTTTCTTGAGGACGGGGTTCATCTTAGAGCGATAGAGAACCGTTTTCGTCTGCGGCTGGTAAGTGATTTTCTCCAAAGAAAATGGGAAACGCAGAATATATTGGGCCAGGCTTTCCCGCTCCCGGCGGTCCCATTGGGCCAGGCTTTCCCGCCCCCGCGTGTCCCGGCTTTTAATTTTGAACCGTTTTTCATCGTGGTCACGGGCTTACCAACAATTTGCACTGAAGACATTCCCTGGTATTGTGCCGCTGCATGTTGCGCTTGATTGACTGGGAGAACTAAACAACATTCCTACGAATTCGCCTAGCAAAAACGCATTTCGGTTTTCTTGCGCGTCCTCCTCATCCATTGCAAGCTGCATCCTAACCTTGGCCCTTATAGAAAGTCCTCATATAAAAAATGATTTATAAGAAGTTATCAAAAACAGCGTCACTACCCGTCACCCCCTTCTTACCATGGAATTTGGCTGAATAGGATGGTGAGACCTAAACCTGGAAGAGGATAGATTCAATTTTTTGAACAAGCCATGGTTTTCCTTGAACTGAAGTATCTCGGAATATAGATCAATCTGCCACTCCATAATGCTTTGCGGGGCATCCAGGTTTCTTTTGAATCCACTGCATCTGATTTATGCCAACGAACAAAATATCAACTGGCGGACCAACATCCTCCGGCTTATCGGCTATCTCCACTTCAACGAGCCGTCGTACCGCGTCGTCGGTAATACCCGGGCTCCAGATATTCGGGTTATTATCTACGTACCTATCAAGGGCATCGTGTTTTCCCAATGCAATGTAAAAAGGATGATCCTGCTGGCAGGTAGGTTCTTTGCAACCTTGTTTGTTTATCTCAATACGAACAGGTTCACCCAATGAGCTGGCCACTTTAAAGCCACGCGTCATAAGGATCGGTACACCATTCTCAATTCCGGCAATAAGAAGCTGAACAGGTTCGTGATTGAAAATGTTTTGTTCAAAGTAATCAGGGTATTCGATCTTTACGTTTTCGATAGCTTCTTTAAGTGGATCTTGTAGCTCGTTTCCAAAACGATCTACATTATCAGCTATATCCTTATCCTTTTGGAATGCCTTAGCAATAACTTTATCACCTATAAAACCCGTCTTGGGATTACTAAGCAATGACCCGGAGGTTGCGTAGAAGATGTTTCCAAATTGATAGATTTTGCACACAGACTGCCTCACTGATTTCTCCGGCACACCCACACCTGTGCTGGGGATAATGACTTTCTGTAGGCTATCAGAAGCGATAATGATCCCATTGGAAGCTCTAACGGCTAAGATAGTAGTCTGTGCACTCACGCATTGTAAAAACAGGAGGTTTTCAGTGAGCAACAGAATCAAATTGCGCAGAAATGGTAAAGTATTCATCTCGGAGCACCTTTATTTGCCTCTCGAAAAACCTCCCAGCCAGCTTATCTTCCCTCAGCCCGACAAACTTTGAATGCGTCAGGTGACCATCCGGCGTCCATTCGGTGAACTCGATTTGTGCGACCAGCTCAGCTTTCGGACAGAATACGGACGACAACTGACGCTTTAGATTTGAGGTTCTCAGTTAACCACCGGCTTTTTTGATACCGGCGGCAAGTTTCTTTGCTAGTTGCCGTTTTAGGTCGTCATCTGCGAAGCTGAAATAAATCGAATCGGCGATTATTTTTCGCAGTTCGTCTTTGGATGTGATGTGTCCATTCCTGATCGCCGCTTCAAACTCACTTCTGAGCGTGACGCCAAAAACTCCAGGA
>QHOF01000500.1 GCA_003219335.1 Verrucomicrobiota bacterium
GATCCATTCCGACACGCTTTTGGATTCACTAAGAAACGCCGGGGTCGAACCTAATGGCATCAAGAGAAAAGTCTTAGTCGTGGACGATGACCCGAACACACTGAAGATCGCGAGAACGGCGCTTCAGTCGAGCGGCTATCACGCCGTCTGCCATGCAAGCCCCACCGGCGGTCTCGCCGCGGCAGCCAACTCGGAACTCGACGCCGTCATCCTCGACCTCCTGATGCCGGAGATGGACGGATTCGAATTTCTCGAAAGACTCAGGCAACTCGCCCACTATAAAAATATTCCGGTGATCGTCTGGACGAATAAAGACATTACCATGGGGGAGACGGACCGGCTCAAGCGGTCGGCTCAGTCCATCGCGCTCAAGGGCCGCGATAACATCGACGCGGTGATTAGAGAGTTGCAGCGTCACCTGACCTCAGGAGCCCATCGGCCGGGGCAGAAAGAAATAGACGACGCCAACCACTAACGGCTCCGAAATGAAACAACGAAGGACCTTCCGAAAGAGAAAGCCTAACGAGCCGCTGAATATCTCCGGCTCAAAAAAGCATGACTATGATCTTGGCGGGTTACTGGTAGAAACTTCTCCTGACGCGCTGATTGCCACCGCACCCGACGGGACCGTTCTGTTCTGGAGCGCGGGAGCTGAAGCCACCCTCGGTTACACCAAAGAGGAAGCCGTCGGACATCTCCTCCACGATCTAGTGGTGCCCCCGGACTTGGTTGAAGAATCACGCAAGGCTACTCGCGAAGCGAGCGAAAGCGGACTGACAGTCTATGAGTCCATCCGCCGCAGAAAAGACGGCTCGGTCATCTATGTCAATGTCACCGAGAAGGCGGTGCGAGACAATCAGGGTCGGCTCAAATTCATCGCCATAAGCCAAAAGGATGTTACCCAACTAAAAGTCCTCAACCACGGAAAAGTCCTCGAGGCGAGATACCGCGGTCTGTTGGAAACCGTGCCCGATGCCATCGTCATGGTAAACAACACGGGGCGAATCGTCCTCGTGAATGGACAAGCGGAAACGCTTTTTAAATACAGCCGGTCCGAGCTGCTCGGAAAACCGGTGGAGATTCTGGTGCCGGAGCGCTTTCGCAGAAAGTATCCGGAGCACCGGCAAGCGTTTTTCGAAAGTCCCAAAGTGCGACCCATGGGCGCCGGATTAACTCTCTACGGCCTGCGCAAAGACGGCAGCGAATTTCCCATCGAGATCAGCCTCAGCCCCCTCGAAACGGAAGACGGGGTTTTGGTGAGCAGCACGATTCGCGACATCACGGATCGAAAGATCCTGGAAGAGGAGCTGCGAACCAAGAACGATGAACTGGAAGCGCAGAACCGCCGCGTCCAAGAAGCCAACCGGCTCAAGAGCGAGTTCCTCGCCAACATGTCGCACGAGCTGCGCACGCCGCTCAACGGCATCATCGGCTTTGCCGAGCTTATGCACGACGGCCGGGTCGGACCTGTCTCGGCGCAGCATCAGGAATACCTGGCAGACATCCTGAGCAGCGGCAAGCACCTGCTGCAGCTGATCAACGACGTTCTCGATCTTTCCAAGGTCGAAGCGGGTAAGCTCGAATTCAAGCCTGAGCCGGTCATTCCCGAGCTTTTGGTGAGAGAGGTCTGCGAGATCGTGCGGACCCTGGCAGCACATAAGCGCATCCAACTCGGAATCGAGATCGATCCGGCTGTCACCGGCATCGTGGCGGATTCCAGGAGCCTTAAACAGATCCTCTACAATTATCTATCCAATGCCCTCAAGTTCACTCCCGACGAAGGAAAGGTCGTTATTCGGATCAAACCCGAGAACCAAGATCACTTCCGCATCGAGGTCGAAGACAGCGGCATCGGCATCAAAACCGAGGATATCGGCCGGCTCTTCGCCGAGTTCCAACAGCTCGATGCCGGCAGCGCCAAAAAATACACCGGCACCGGTCTGGGCCTGGCGCTCACAAAACGAATCGTGGAAGCGCAGGGAGGAAAGGTGGGCGTGGACAGCACGGTTGAGAAAGGCAGTATCTTCTATGCGGTCTTGCCGCGGGTCTCCCAAATTGCCGGCGATATCATGGATGAAGAAAAACCCGCCGTAGCCGTGCCGGGCGCTGCGCTCGTTCTCGTTGTTGAAGATGAACCCAAAGACCGCGCCTGGCTCGTTCAAGTGCTCTCGGCGGCGGGCTACGCCGTGGAGACGGTGGCGACCGGAGCCGAAGCCCTGGTGCATTGTCGCGAGACGCGCTTTGACGCGATCATGCTCGACATGATGCTTCCGGATATGAGCGGCCGCGCCGTGCTTGGAAAAATTCGCGAACGCAGTCTGAACCTTGAAACGCCGGTAATCGTCGTAAGCGTTCTGGCCGACAAGGGAATCGGGGTGGGCTACGAAGTCAGGGATATCCTGGCGAAGCCCGTCTCGGGGGATGAAATTCTAAAAGCGCTCAAGCGCTGTGGGGTCGAGCCCAGCAATCGGCGGCCTATTCTCGTGGTGGATGATGACGAATCGGCTCTAAAGCTCGCGGACAAAACGCTCAGAGAGCTGGGGTTCAGAGCCGTGTGCAGGCAAGATGTCACAAGC
>QHOF01000501.1:0-2073 GCA_003219335.1 Verrucomicrobiota bacterium
ACCTGGAACGACACACATAGGGAGATTGTGGAGAATGCAGTAAGGGCGGAGGTGAAGGGTATCTTTTGCGAGAAGCCTATTGCCGAAAGCTTAGCGTCTGCTGATGCTATGATTCAGCAGTGTGCTGCGAATGGCGTTACTCTCATGATAGATCATCAACGGCGTTTCGACAGATTTCACCAGGACGTGGCTGCTTATCTGCGAGAAGAGCGGTTGGGACAGATTCAACAGGTAACTTGCTACTATACGGCCGGCATTGTCAATACAGGGTCACACTTGTTTGATCTGCTGCGATTGTTTTTTGGAGAAGTGGAGTGGGTGCAGGGGATCTACAGCAACAATTCTTCACAGATCCCGAACGACCCCAACGTCGATGGGTGGTTGCAATTCGATAATAGTGCGCGCGCCGCGGTGCAACCGTGTGACGTTCGGCACTACACGATTTTTGAAATCAATATACTGGGTGCGTTGGGGCGATTGCGGATCACGTCCCATGGCTTTGAAGCGCAATTTGAGCAAGCGCAGGAGAGCACACGGTTTGCCGGCTATCGCGAATTGCACTCAGCTAAAACGCCGCTTGATCCCAGCGGGCCTCGCGAGTTTATGCTACAAGCCGTCGATCATTTGCTGGATTGTGTGCAGCGAGAGCAAAGGCCGCAGTGCAGCGGCGAAGATGGAAGGCGAGCGCTGGAAATCATATGCGCGCTTCGTGAGTCTGCGGATGCTGATGGCCGTCGCATCCGATTACCATTAGTAAATAGTCCGATTGTCATTGAATCGAGGTAAGGATAATGAAAAACAATCTTGCCCTATTAGGCGGGCCTAAGACACGAGTGCAGCCGTTTCCGCCTCACCCAATCATTGGCGAAGAAGAAAAACGTGCGGTCATGGAAGTTTTGGATAGCGGCCATTTCTCAACTTTTATTGCAGCGCCCGGTCAGTTCTTTTTAGGAGGCGAGAGGATCAGGCAATTTGAGCACAAGTTCGCCGCGTACCACGATGTGAAGTACGCAGTCGCGTTCAATTCTGCGACCGCCGCGCTGCATGCTGCCGTAGTTGCCGTCGGCGTGAACCCGGGTGAAGAGGTCATCGTGCCACCGTATACTTTCACTTCCACCGCGACTTGTGTGCTGATGCATAATGCCATCCCGGTTTTTGCGGACATTCAGGAAGATATCTACTGCGTCGATCCGGAAGCTATTGAGCGGGCTATCAGTCCACTAACGCGAGCCATCATTCCCGTGCATCTCTTCGGACATCCGGCCGATATGGAGCCTATTATGGATCTCGCGCGCAGGCATAAGCTTAAAGTTATCGAGGATTGCGCCCAAGCGCCGGGTGCCAGTTACAAGGGGCAATTTGTTGGTACACTCGGCGATTGCGGGATTTTTTCCTTCACGGAGTCCAAAACAATCATGACCGGAGAAGGTGGAATGCTTATTACCAACGATGCCGGAATTGCTGAAGCGGCTCAGATGGTACGCAATCACGGCGAGGTTATCTTGGAAACCCAGACTGAGCGCACATACAGATCCGATATCCTGGGTTGGAACTATCGGATGACAGAGATAGAAGCGGCGCTCGGCATTGTCCAGTTGAAACGATTGGATGATCTGAATGCACATCGCAGTGCCCTCGCTGATTATTTGAGCGAGCACATCCGGGACGTGCCGGGTTTAACTCCTCCTGTCATCCAGCCCGATTGCAAACATGTTTACTATATCTACCCCTTTCGCTACGACGAGGAGGTCGCCGGCCTCCCGCGCCATGAATTTGCAAGTGCGCTCACAGCGGAAGGTGTTCCTGTTGGCGCGGGGTACGTCCGACCGCTATACCTGAACCCGATCTATCATGAGAACCGAGCGGCAGCCTTTCGATTCTACACCGGCACTGCGCGTTACCATAAGGGACTTTGTCCGGTTGCCGAGAGAATGTATGAACGTGATTTGCTGCTGCTAGGTGTTGTGCGGCCACCAGCCACTTTCGCGGATATGGAAGATATCATAGCAGCAATGAGGAAAGTACTCGAAAACTGTTCTGAGGTTGAGCGAGCGGCGCGGTCGCAGAACGAGC